>JBGPAW010000247.1:0-5975 GCA_041480905.1 Phycisphaerae bacterium | reverse complement strand
CGAACCGCGACCTGCCTACCGCAGGCAGGCCGTCAGGGAGCGGTCCAGCACGTCGCCAAGTCACGCCGCTCCCTGACGGTCGCGGTTCGGATAAGCTCCAGTTCCACTGAGGCACTCCACTGGCAAAGACGATACCGCTTGCCGGGCCAAGATGGTCAGCCCGCCGCGGACTTTGTCACCCTTCGACACGCATATTCTAGTATCGGCCAACTGGGGGACAATCAATTCGGTCCGGGAGCCGAACTTGATCATTCCAAAGCGTTGCCCGATGGTCCAATGGTCACCAACCGAGGCGTGACAAATGATCCGCCGCGCGATCCTCCCCGCGACCTGCCGCACCACGACCGGCCCAGGCAAAGAGTCGGTGGTGTCCAGCACAACGGTCGTGGACTCGTTCAACTTTCCCGAGTCCGCGTGGCGGGCGTCCAGAAACCGGCCGGCGCGACGGTCCAAGGAACGGACCCGGCCGGCACACGGTGCGCGATTCACGTGCACGCTGAGAATACTCAGGAAAATGCCGATCCGCACTGCCGGGCCGGTGATCGGCCCATAGGATTCCAGCTCGGCGATCTCGGTGACGGTCCCGTCGGCCGGGGCGCACAGCTCGCCGAGCGCGTAGTCGCGCCTCCGTGGCGGGTCGCGGAAGAACGCAACCAGCCCGACCCAGATGACCGCGAGCGGAATCGCCACCGGCCAGAACCACACTCCAGCCAGCACCGCCAGCCCGCCCAGGATGGCGGTGCCGAGCAGCAATTCCTTCCAGCCTTCCCAGGCGATTGACATGGGCTACGATCCCGCGGAAGGGGCCGGCTCCCGGTGCCGGCGGACATCCCGGTTTTTCACCAGTTTCCGATGTCGTCCCCGGTCCCGTCCACGCCGTCCGGCCCCACACTCCAGAGATCGTACCCGGTCGGGTTGTGGATGCCGGGGCAGCCGTAGCGATACGCCTTTCCCCACGGGTCGGTCAACACGTCGGGCGAACTGACATAGGGTCCATCCCAACGTGAGGAACCCAGGTCGGGCGGTCTTTCAAGCAGCTCCTCGAGGCGGGTCGGATACCGTTCGGCGCGACGCTGGAACCGAGCGAGGCACAAGCCCAGGAAGCCGTCCGACTTGACCGTCCGGCGCGTCCGCTGGATGTCCGCCTGGCTATTGCGCAGAGGAGGAAGGCCCAGGTTCTGCGGGTCGTCCGTTCCACTGAGGGGCAGCGCGATCCGCCCCGGGTTCTGGTCATACCAGATCAGCCGAGCGATTACGACCAGGCTAGTGACGATCCCGACCGCCAGCACCACGATGATCGTGAGCAGTAATCTCTGCCGGGTACGACGCATCGCCATGATGTATCCGAAGGTCCCTCGCACGGCAGCGTTCACTGGGCCCCATTAGAACCGACTTCCACTCGGGAGGCAATCAGGTTTGATCGGGCGCGTTTTTCCCGAGCGCCGCCTGCACGTGGCGCAGCCAGCGTTCGCATTGCTCCCGGCGATTGCCCTGGCCGATGCGTTCCAGCGCGGTAGCCAACTGTTGCTCCGCGGTCGCGTATTGGCGCAGATCGCGGGCGTAAACGATGCCCAGCAGCAACCGGACGTCATCGCTGTCACTGGAACGCGGATAACTCGCCAGAAAGCGTTCGAACGCTCCCGCGGCCTGCGGAAACCGCCCGGTTTCATAAAAGTGCCGGGCGACCTGCAACTGCTGTTTTTCCGGCAAGCACTGGGCGCTGTCCAGGGCGATGAGTTGTTCATACAGCGCCGTCGCCGATCCGATGTCGCCCCCGGTCACGCCGTCGGCGATGCGTCCCCGCAGGTCGGTCACCCGGTCCCACCGGACATTCTCGGCGGCCGCCACCTCGGGGGATGCGAGAATAGGCCGGGCCACCGTCCCGCGCTCGGCTCGGGCCCGCGCCTCGGGGGTGGACAGGGCCGCGGCATAGGCCCGGCGCTGGTGCCAACGCTTCCACAGGGCCACCATGTCAAAACTGTCGCGCGGCAAGGCCCGCCACCAGAGCATCAACAGGGTCGCCACGAACCCAAACAGATACCCCGCCAGATGGGCCGAGTAGGCGACGTTCCCGCCGCCCTCCACACCCGGCATGATGATGTTGTCCCAGAGGATGACCTTGAAGACGATCAGAATGATGGCCGGCACGTCGAAGGTCGTGATAATGAAGAAGAAGAAAAGCACCGTGACCCGGCTGCGCGGAAACAGGGCCAGGTAGGCGGTGGTCACGGCGGCGATCGCCCCCGACGCCCCCAGCATGGGGCCGGTCGCATCCAAGGCGTACCCCCAGGCGGCGAACACGCCGCCCGAAACATAGAACAGGAGATAGGGCAGCGACCCCATCTTCGCGCAGACCGGATTGCCGAACACCCACAGGAACAGCATGTTGCCGGCCAGGTGCATCGGACTGGCGTGCAAGAACTGGTAGGTGAAAAACTGGTACAGCCGGGGCCAGTCGGCGTGCAAAACCAGGTGTTGGTCCTTGAGCTGGGTCAGAGCTTGGCTGTGCGAATAGTCCAGGACAAAGTACGCCAGGATGTTGGCCGCGATTAGCGCGTAGTTGACCCACGGCGTGGCTTTGATCGACGTTTCGGTGCGGATCGGGATCATCTTCCTGAATCCTGAGCCTCCAGTATAGGTCCGCGGTCCCCAGGCGCCAAAAAACGAGCGGCAGCGCGACGCGAAGCGCGGGGGAACGCGCAGGACTTACGGCGAGTTTTGACTCCGATAGCTTATGGGGGATAATCCCCCAAAGCGCTACCCACGGTATTCCGACGGATGGTGCGGACCAACGAATACCGGTAGATGCCGACGCGATGGACCGTCCGAATCAGGCGAGATATAGCCAACCCGGCCCGGACCCGGCCATCGCGGTTTGATCCGAGGACCCGACGACATGTACCAAGCCAAATTTTTCTCCGTGGTGCCCGACATCCCCCCGCGACTGGCGCGTCTGCGAGAGTTGGCCTACAACCTGTGGTGGAGTTGGAACACCGACGCCACGGCCTTGTTCGCCAGGTTGGACCGGAACCTGTGGGGCAACATCAAGCACAACCCCGTGCGCCTGCTGTGTAAGCTGGATCAGAAGGCGCTCAACGTCGCGGCTAATGATGCGGCGTTTCTGGCCCAGATGGACCGGGTGCTGGCCGGGCTCGATGACTATCTCCGTCGCCGCACGTGGTGTGAGGCCGAGCACCCCGACTTGGCCAACAAACGTATCGCCTACTTCTCGGCCGAGTTCGGGCTGCACGAGTGCATCCCGACGTACTCCGGCGGCCTGGGCGTGCTGGCCGGCGACCACCTCAAAGCCGCCAGCGACCTGGGCGTACCCTTGACCGGCGTGACCCTGCTCTACCGCCAGGGCTACTTCTCCCAATACCTCTCCAACGACGGCTGGCAGTTCGAGGAGTATCCCGTTTTGGATCTCGACCATCTGCCGATCCAAAGCGTCGCGGACCCGCAGGGGGCCCCGTTGAGGATCTGGGTGGAAGTCGGCGACCACAGCGTGGCCTGCCGCATCTGGAAGATCACCGTCGGGCGCTCGCGGCTCTATTTACTGGACACCGACCTGCCCCAGAACCACGCCGACGACCGGCCGATTACCTCGCGTCTTTACGCCGGGGATCAGGAGATGCGCATCCGGCAGGAGATGGTGTTGGGCATCGGCGGTTTCCGGGCGCTGGTGGCCATGAACGAGGCACCGGACGTCTGTCACATCAACGAAGGGCATTCCGCGTTCCTCGCGGTGGAACGTATGCGGCACCTGATTCAAACCGAGGAATTGACCTTCGAGGAAGCTCAAGAAGCGCTGGCCGCTTCGAGCGTATTTACCACGCACACCCCGGTCCCGGCGGGGATCGATACCTTCCCGACGGCTTTGGTGGAGCGTTACTTGCGCCCCTTCGCCGCCGGCATGGGGGTCCCCGTGGAATCCCTGGTTCGGTTAGGACAGAGCGGCGCCTATCGTCCCGACGTGCCGTTTTCCATGGCCATCCTCGCGATCACGTCGGCCCGCCAGTGCAACGGCGTGAGCAAGCTTCACGGCACAGTGGCGCGCGAGATGTGGCGGTTCGTCTGGCCGAACACGCCCGTGGAGGAGATTCCCATTGCCTCCATCACCAACGGGGTGCACATGCTGAGCTGGTTGTCGCAGGACATGACCCGCCTGTTCGAGCGTTACCTTGGGCCGCACTGGGCCGAAGACCCGCTCGATCCCACCACCTGGGAACGGATCATGGAGATCCCGGATGCGGAGCTGTGGCGCGTGCATGAAATCCTGCGCGGGCACCTGGTGGTGCGGACCCGCCAATGGGTCCGCAGTCAGCGCGAGCGGCGGGGTGCGCCGCTCTCCCAGATCGCCAAGGCGGACGAACTGCTCAACCCCGAAGCCCTGACCATCGGGTTCGCCCGGCGCTTCGCCGCTTACAAACGCGCCATCCTGTTTTTGCGTGACGAGGCCCGCCTGCTGCGCCTGCTCCGGGACGAGGAGCACCCGATCCAGTTCGTCATCGCCGGGAAGGCCCACCCCCGCGACAACGTCGGCAAGGAGTTGATCAAGCACATCGTTCAGTTCGCCCGGCGCGAGGGGGTCAGCCACCGGCTGGTTTTCCTGGAGAACTACGACCTGGACCTGGCCCGTTTCCTGGTGCAGGGCGTGGACGTGTGGCTGAACAACCCGGTCAAGCGGCTCGAAGCCAGCGGCACCAGCGGCATGAAAGTGACTCCCAACGGGGGCATCAACATGTCCATCCTCGACGGATGGTGGCCTGAAGCCTATGACGGCAGCAACGGCTGGGCCATCGGCGACCTGCGCACCTACGATAACGAGGAGCACCAGAACTTCGTGGAGAGCGAGTCCATCTACGAATTGTTGGAACGGGAGGTCATCCCGCTGTTCTACGACCAGGGTCCTGATGGCCTGCCTCGCAAATGGATCGCCCGCATGAAGGCTTCCATGCGCACCTGCGTGCCCCAGTTCAGCGCCAGCCGCATGGTCCGCGAGTACACCGAGTTGATGTACCTCCCGTCCGCCCGACGCTGGGACCACCTCGGCGCCGCCCAGTTCGAAGCCGCCCGGGCTTTGGCCATCTGGAAATCCAAACTGCGGGCGCGCTGGGACAAAGTGAAGATCGAGTCGTTCGAGTCGGCTGACGGTGCCGACCGGGTCGCCGGCAGCGAGTTACGGGTCACCGCCCAAGTTCGCCTCGGCGAGGTCACGCCGGAAGACGTCACCGTCCAGCTTTACTACGGCCCGGCCGCTCCCGATGGGTCCGTCCGCGAAGGCCGGGTCGTGCCTATGGCCTGCGTGAGGTCCGACGGCAAGGGGGTTTACGAATATGGCGGGGCGCTGCGGTGCGAATCGACCGGCCAACACGCCTACACCATCCGCGTGGTCCCGCACCATCCCGATATTTGCCACCCGTTTGAAATGGGTCTGATGACTTGGGCCTGAGCGTGCTTGGAGACGAGCCGCGTCGGCATCGGTTCCGGTCAGGCGTGTCCTGGGGCGAGCATGACCACCGTATGCGGGGGGAAAGGAATGCGGTCCGCGGGGGCGACGGGTCTCTCCTGGTCATCAGCCTCGAGGAGCCCGGACCCTCCAAACAACCCGACGGCGTATCGACCGCCGGCCCCGATGGTTCGGGCGGTCGTGTGTCCGCCGCTGGACATGGGGCCGCCTTTAACAATGAACTCCGTAGGAAAATCCTCGCTACGATTTGATCCGGGGAGACCGAGTCCTCGTGCAGCGCGCAAACACAGCCGCTGCGGTCGCTGGTTGAACGATGCGGAACCTCTAAGCCCATGCTTATTATAGCAGGGTCCCGGTGTGCGGATCAAGCGGGCGACCTACCGCGACAGGGTGTGGCAAGGAATTGTGGCAGCCTCGAGGTATGGGCTTGGCGAGGGGGTGGCATGGGTCCGGCAAAGGCGAGCCTTGGGCGAGCCTTTTGGCGGACCCGTGCACCACGGGCGGT
>JBGPAW010000246.1:0-5986 GCA_041480905.1 Phycisphaerae bacterium | reverse complement strand
GATCCGGGCCGGGCTGGGCGCGGGAAACCAGAGCGTCAGCAGGGCCGCCCCTGCCGCCACCAAGCATCGCGGAGGTACGGGTCGCATGGGAACGCGCATCGTCATCCCCCTCACCCCGTGCTCAGTTTTGAGTACGACCCCACCGGTCGGCGGAGCTGGCAAAAAGCCGACTTCACGGCAGGCGGGACCGCCGTGCCCGGACGGCAACCCCATGACCTGCCGCGAACCCTACCACACCACTGCATTCTACCCTCGGCCGGCGGGCCGGACAAGCGCGGCGCCGGCTTCTTACACCAACGGGCTGGACCGGTTGCTGACCGGAGCGAATCGTTTCTAGCGCGGTCGGGTGACACAAGTTTGTACATTTCGGTCATCGGTGGACTTTGCGGCCGTTGGACGGCGTGGTTAGAATGGAAAAAGCAAGATTAGAACCTGCCGGGAGAGCAGGGCATTTATCGCGCCGCCTCGGGGGTGCCCAGGAATGACGACGACCACGCCGAGTTCGCCTATCGCGGAGGTGCCGAGCACCGTGGGGGTGGATACGGCTTTTTCAGTGGAATATGCGTCCCCGAAGGTCGCCCGTCGGCGGTGGATGGCGGTGCTGCTGGCGGTGATACTGATTGGCGCCATCGGCGGCTATCTCTATCTCCGGGGTGGGGTGGGTAAACCCGACCCTGATACTTTTGGGGTGACGCCGCGCGATTTCACCGTGGTGCTGCACGAAAAGGGGGAGTTGAAAGCGTCCAAGTCCATCGACGTGAAGTGCGAAGTGGAGGGGCGGTCCACGATCATCTGGCTGATCCCGGAAGGCACCGAGGTGGCCGAGGGCGATCTGCTGGTCAAGCTGGCCAGCGAGGAGATCGAGGACAAGGTGCGCGCGGAGGAGATCAAGGAAGCCAATGCGAAGGCGGCGGCGGAAGCCGCGGCCAAGGGTTATGATATCACGCTCGACGAACAGGCCAGCCAGGTCCGTAAGGCCGAGTTGGCCTTGCAGAACGCCCAGATCGAGCTCCAAAAGTACCAGGAGGGCGACTGGGTGCAGGAGAAAACGGACGCGGACCTAGCCGTCAAGCGGGCCCGCGAGGTCTACCGCCAGAAGGAGGCGGAGTTGCAGGACTCGCGCGAGCTGTTCGAGCAATACCTCTTCAGTCTGGATCCCGCGTTGCGGGAGGACCTGGGCGCCGCGTCCGTGTCACCGGCCCTGCGGGAGGCCTTCGCCGGGCGGGGCATCCCGCTTTCGCCGGAAGTGACCGTGACGCCCGATGCCGAGCAGGCCGACCGATGGCTGGTCACCGACACGGACCGTCGCTATCACATCCGCCTGGACCAGGGCGAATGGCGGGTCTACTACGAACGTAACTTCATCACCAAGCTGGACTTGGAGCGGGCGGAGTTTGCCCTGCTGGAGGCCGAGATCGAGCTGCAAAAGGCGCTGCTCCGCAAGGATATTCTCCACAAATACACCAACCCCAAGGACTCGCAGCAAAAGACCTCCGACGTGGAGGAAGCCCAGAAGGAGTTGGAGCGGACGCGCAAGAGCGCCGAAGCCAAGATCGCCCAGAGTCTGGCCAACAAGGAGGCCACCGCGGCGGAATACGCCTTCGTCCAGCAGCGTTTGGAGAAGTTCCGGCGGCAGCAGTCCAAGACCGAAATCCGAGCTCCTGCCGCCGGGCTGGTCGTGTACGAGACGGGACGGAGCCGGTATGACAGCCGCCAGATCGCCGAAGGGGCCGAAGTCTTCGAGCGGCAGACCATCATCAAGCTGCCCGACACCGCGGTGATGCAGGCCACGGTGCGGATTCACGAAGGCAAGGCCACCAAGGTCAAGCTTGGGCAGAAGGCCCGCGTGGAGATCGAGGGCCTGCCCGGGGTGATCGTGGAGGGCGAGATGACCAAAATCGCCCCGTTGGCCGACTCCCAGAACTCGTGGATCAACCCCGAACTAAAGGAGTATGAGACGGAACTCACCCTCGGTCCCAACACTCGAAACCTCAAGCCCGGGGCGACCGCGCGGGTCGAAATCCTGGTCGAGGACGTGAGCCACGTGCTGGCCGTCCCGGTCCAGGCGGTGGTGACCAAACAGGGGCGGCGCTACGTGTTCCGCGGCCGCGGGGACAAGCCCGAGCCGGTGCAAGTGGAGTTGGGGCGCTCCAATGACGAATACGCGGAAGTCCTGCAAGGTCTCACCTCGGGCGATCTGATCCGTATGTCGGTCAACGAAGCGGACTTGGCCCGGATACCGGAACTACCTCCCGAGGCGCAGGAGCCCGCCAATGGCCCGAAGCTCGCCGGAGGTAAGGAGGCGCCCGCTCCCACGGCGCCGCCCGGACCGACGTCCCAGAAAGCGCGCGGAGGATCTCCCCGCGGCGGCCGGCCCGGTTCGGGCCGCCCTGCCGGTTAAGAGCCAAAACAACGCCCGAGTCCCCCATGCCCGCATGGGTCGGTTTCGCCCGCCAGTTCATCGCCACGGGGCAAAAGGAGTTCCTCGCCCGAGCAGCCCAGACCTGCGCCGACCCGGCGGTCCGCCTGGGTGAACCAACCGTTCCCTTCGGCCAGATTCGTCGCGATGGAAAGAGCGGCCCGGTTCAACTGGTCGATCAGGAAATAGTACCCGCGCGGGAAACCTTCCGTGAGAGCAGCGCTGTGGTCTGCCAGATCGACTGCCTTTTAGATAAACCTGCAGGTTCTCGAACATGAAGGCCGTGACCGGTTTCCGGCGCGGGCGTGAACAGGTGAACAGTGGAGCAGGCGACCGCAGGTGAGCGGATAAACCGCCGTCACACCCTCGATTGGCGGCGGCTTTCTCCCCTCACCTGCTCTATTTTTGCCCGCCGCAGGCGGGCAAAAATCGGGGCAACAGGATTTGAACCTGCGACCTCCTGGTCCCAAACCAGGCGCTCTAGCCAGGCTGAGCTACGCCCCGTCAAACCCGCACTCATCCTCCACGCGCGGTCGGCTAGTGATCCGTCGCAGCCAAACCTACGGGTACGACCCCTCAGATTCCGAGCCCGGAGCGCAAGCGACGGGGCAGTGCACTTGCACGCCAACCCGCGAATTAAGGTGCGACGGACCACTAAGGCATTGGAAGTCAACGCTGCGGGGTTGTCAATATCCGAGCGCCGCTAGCCCATCCGCCGGTCAGCGTCAGGAGGGTGGGTAAACCGGTGGGGGCACGCCTTTGGATTTGGTGCGCTCCTTCGCCGAGAGAGCTCCCGGTCGCAGGTCAGGCAGACCCCCTCCTTGGCGAGCCCCCCGCGGGGGCGGTCCCCCTCTCCGCAGGCTGAACCCCTGTCACCGAAGAGGCGATACACGTACCCGCCTTCAGCCCAGGGAGATACCTTTACCCCTTAACTTGACGCCGTCCCCCCTCCGCCCGCCGGGGGTCGTTAGGAGGCCCCCGGCCAACTTCACCACCCTCGTCCGTATTCTCGCTAAGAGCGTGTGTGAGAAGTTGGCAGGTACGCGCAAAGCTTCTCACCCATTTTCGACAGCGCCGTTTGATAATCTCTTTGTTGTCAGCCGGTTGCGCGCAGCATAATCGGGCTTGGCACTACACGGCGCCAGGCTCCTCGGGGGTGGTCGCTTTTCCCAAAAGGCTCAGGTGTGGCGGAGGACGAACGCCAGCAGCAGCGAAGGCTTGGCTGGCCGCCCCCCTCAAGTCGGTCCGGAGCCGATACCGTCGCCCATCGAGTTCCACCTCCACCGCTTGGACTTGCGACAAGTCACGCATCAGGTCCGGCCACGACACGTCCACACCCCGCTCGTCCAGGCGACGCTGCAGGTCCACCTCCAACCGCAGGGCCAGGAAGCTCGCCACAATGTGCCCGATCGACGTGTCGTCCCGATGATGATAGAGCGGACGAACTTCCAACGTCGATTTCTCCTCGCGAAACGTCCGTTCCACACGCCAAAGGTTCTTGTACGTCCGGGCGACGTCGGCCGCCGGGAGAGACGTGCTGGTCGTCAGCACGAACACACCATCGAACCGCGCGTCTCGTTCCACGGCGTGGGGGTCAATGCTTACGCTGCCCTTGGCCACCTTTACGAATCGAGCAAATCCCCGGTTGCCAATCACCGCCTTGGGGCCCTGGTGCGAAAGCACCTCCGTGAGCTTGGCCAACACCGCCATACGGGCGGCCGCATCCTTGAGCGCCTCCTGCGGATTGCGGCAGACGACATACCGACGCCCACCGACCTTCATCTCCTTGACCTCGAGGTTGGCCTCCGCTTTCTCGAACGGCCCCTCGTCCACCAGAACCTGTTCCCGTACCTCCTTGCTGCTGCGCATCCGACAACCCAGGATGTAATCGAACGGACGATGCCGGTCCTCGACCAGCAGGTCCATCGTCTGCTTCGAGATCATCCCGCGATCGGCGACCACCACCACGCGGCGGATCCGCAGCCGCTCCCGCAGGACTTTCACCACTTGTACGAAGGCCTTCACGTCGGCCGTGTTGCCCGGAAAGATCTCCCAGGCAATCGGCCAGCCGTCACGGTCCACGACCACGCACAACACCATCTGGGGCAGGTCCGGACGCCGGTCTCGCGAATACCCCCGCTTGCGGTACGCCGTCTCCGTGTCCCGGTAGATGTACACGCTCGTCGTGTCGATAAACACCACGTCCAGGTCCTGGCCGAACAAATCGCGATCCTGCTCGAACAGCCGACGTTCCAGTTCCTCACGGACCGTGGCCAAGAAGCCGGTCGTGCGATAGAAGTGCTGCAGAGCCAATCCCGTGAAGCCCCGAGCCTCGACGGTGTGAATCCACTGCGATCCCTGCAAGTCCGAGCCACCCAGGCACAGGCGCTGTAAGGCCATCGCAAAGACCGCGCGTTCGACGTCGAACTCGAACTTTCAGCCGGTGGCCAGGGACTTGAGTAATGCTGGTAGCCCCTGTCGCTCCCACAGGCGCCCGAAGACCAGAGCCGGCCCCCACGCCCGCGTTGTTCGGGCGCGGAGTCCGTCACCCCGCACTGCTTCGACAACCCGCAGATGCTCGCTGAAACGCCCCAGGCTCCGAAGCAGAGCGTCCAGCTCGCCGGAGGCCAGCAGGGCATCGTGTCGTCCCAGAGTGGCCAGGACCTGTTGGCGAACGTGAGGCCCGTCGCGGTAGGAGCGGACAATCTGGAGGTACTCGTACGCGACACCGTTCTGGACACTACGCTTGATCCGCAGGAACATGCCGGCAGTATGCGGATGTCCGAGGATGAAGTCCAGAGAAATCCGGAGGCCCGCCCCAGATTCTAGGCACTACATTTTTCTCCCTCGAAACGCCGAACCCGCATTTTCCGAATCGATTCCCGCGTTTTCAACCCCCTCACTACCTCCGCGCTGTCGAAAATGAGTCTCACCTGCTGGGTTGCAGCCGCGGAGCGGCGTCGGAATAAAGCCCAGGGCGAGCGTAGCGAGCCCTGGGTAGACAGGTTCCGAATGTCCAAGCCCCCAGAGGGGGCGACGGAAGAACTTTTCACACACGCTCTAGGTGAACAGTATTAGGGCTAAGCGGCATCCAGCGGTCTTGGCTGCGGTGCGGGCTTGGGCGGCCTCGGTTCGCCGGATGGGTGCCTGCGGAAGTCCCGATAGCAGGTCAGCCACGCCTGGTAATCCACCAGGCTGACGACGCCATCGGCATCGTAGTCGCAGCAGGCGTTGTAGAGCGGATCGCCCGTCGCGTGCCCGAACGCGGCCACGAACCGGGCATAATCCTCGCCGTCCACGTCGCCGTCGGCGTCGAGGTCGCCGCAAGGCTCCGGGGGCGCACATTCGTCGGGAACCCAGTCAAGATTGCAGTCGCGGCTGGTGCCGGCGGCGATGTCGCACTCATCGGGGATGTCGTCGCCATTGCAGTCCGTGGCCCCGGGCTGACAGGCGTCGCCGATGCCGTCGCCGTCGCAGTCCGCCTGGCTGGGATTGTAGTGCTCGGGACAGTTATCGGACTCGTTGGGGATTCCGTCGCCATCCTGATCCGTCGGACTGGTCTGACAG
>JBGPAW010000245.1:0-5988 GCA_041480905.1 Phycisphaerae bacterium | reverse complement strand
CGGTTCCGCATGGGACTCCGCCCTGGTCATCCACATGGCGATGCCCAGCGCCGCCACCCAGGCTACCGGCGGCACGAAGTGCTTGAACACTCCGTGCTGGATGGCCTCGCTCACCCGCGGCGGGGCCTGCGGATCCACCTTCAAAAAGCCGATTCCTTCAAACGGCACGTTGGAGAGGTAGAGCCACGATGTTCCGCCAGCCTCGTGTTCGCCGTAAATGTGGTCGAGGTAGTCGTCCGGGTGTTGTTGGATTATCTCGTGGGCCCGGGCGAGCAGTTCGCTTCGCCTGCCGTAGGTCAAGCATTCCTTCGGACAGGTCTCCACGCACGCGGGCACGCCGCCCTTGTGCGGATTGTTCGCCTCTGAACAGAACATACACTTGCGAACCTGGGGCGTGAACGCATTGTCGTACTCGTACGTCGGGATCTGGAACGGGCAGGCCACCATGCAATAGCGGCAGCCCATGCATTTCCAGGTATCGTACGTAACCGCCCCATTGGATTGCTTCCGCATCGCCCCCACCAGGCACGCCGAGACACACGCCGGATCGTTGCAGTGCAAGCAATTGGCTTTGACGTAGATGGACTTGGTTTCGGGCTGGTCGCCGCGCCCGGGGAATTCGTTCACCGTGGTGTAGCAGCGCGGCCCCGGGCGACGATGCCCGGTGAACACTGAGCGGTCCTGCAACGACTCAATCGGCGGAGCCTCAAATCCCGACGCCTGCTGGCAAGCGGCCTCACACCGGCGGCAGCCGTTGCACTTGGTCAGATCCACCAGCACCCCCATCCAAGATTCCGCCACGGGACGCGACTCGGAGGCCAGCACCTTCTCGCCGCCCAGCGCCACCACGGACCCGCTCACCCCCGCCAATCCCACCTGTTTCAGAAAACTTCGACGACTCGCGTTCATCGGCATCACCTCCCCCGATCAACTCCCGAGAGTCATTCAATGTAACCCAGCGCGCGCAGCCGTTCGTGAATCGTGCGTATCTCCTCGCGGGAGTAGCTGGGCGATTCCTTGGCGATCTTTCCCCCGGCGGCCACGTCCCGCAGCACGTACACGGCAAACTCCGTGACGCTCCGAAACCCCGTGCCCTCGATGAGTCCCGACAGGTTCCGGTACAGTTCCGCCGGGATCTTCAAGGTCACCTTGCCACCGGTCCCCGATCGTTTGGCTGACAACCGTTTCTCCTTAAACACCCCAGTAAGAGTGTAGCAGCACTCCCCCCGCCGTCAAGGCCGAAGCTAGGGGCGTGAAATTGCTTCCTTTTCTTCCTCTTCATCCTCCTCGAAGACCTTGGGCACCCGGGCCTTGAGGTGCGGGCCTTCCGGGTGCTCATGCACGTACATCTCTTTGGGCATCTTCCCGCTGAGCCAGGCCGGGTTCATGGGATAGACGTGCGGGCTGAAAATCGCCGAGTAGCCGTGCCAGACCAAAATGGCCAGAGTGGCCAGCCAAGCCTCGTAGTAGTGAATCACGAGCATGACGTCCAGGACGCCCTTGGGCAGCTTCAAGCGCTCGACGAAGAAGTTGTCGAACCACAACAGCAGACCGGTCCCCGTCATGATGACCGCGCCCCACACCAGCGCCCAATACTCGCACTTCTCCATGTAGCTGAAGCGGGCAAAGCGGGGTCTTTCGGCCCGTAGACCCAGGAAGTACCGCGCGTTGTTCTTGATGTCCGCGAAATCGCGTTTGGCCACGATCATGTCCCGCAGGAAGTGCCTCCCGCGGTGGCCGAAGAGATACAGGAGGTGCCAGATACAGAAGGTAATGAAGACCACCGCGGCAATGCGATGCACCCGCCCGCGGAACAAAAAGCCTTCGCCGCCGCCCCAGCCGAACAGCAGCTTGACCCACCACGCTTCCGAGAAGCGCAGAGAGAACCCGGAGATCACCAGCACGACGAAGGAGATGGTGAGCGTCCAATGCTGAAACGTCTCATTGATGGTCATCCGCACCACGTAAGGTTGCCGCCGCATAATCTTGACGTGCCGCACGAGGTCGCCCAGGCAGTGCAGCAACATCAACCCGATGGTGAAGCTGATGAAGCAGAGGTAGAACACGCGGAAGAACTCCGGCCAGCCGGTCTTGAGGCCTGTGGCCGTTTCGTGAATCCGCGTGCCGGCCAGTTGGGCGGATATTCCCGGATGGCAGTCTCCGCAGGTTTTCTGGAGGTTGTCGGGGTAAATGGAGGAGTTCGGGTCGGTATGCGGGAGGATGCGGTGGGTGCCATGGCACGACGCGCAGTTGGCCACACTCACGCTCCCGGCCTTGCTCTTCAAACCGTGATAGCTGTCCACGTAGGATTTCAGCCGCCCTGCCGGGATGCCGTACTTCTCGTTGAGCACTTCGGATTCGTGACAGGGCGAGCAGGTGGCTTCCGCCACCCGGGCCGCGCTGACGGGAGAGCGGGGATCGTCGTGTCGGATGATGCCGTGTTCGCCATGGCAATTGGTGCACACCGGGGCATCGACGCCCCCGCGCTTGACCAGTTGCCCGTGGATGCCGCCCCAGTAATCCCCCGTTTCGCTGCTGTGGCACTGTCCACAAGTATCCGGGATGTTGAAATGATAGATGGTGGATTGGGGGTCGCTGGGACTGAGAATGCGGTGGGCGGTCCGTTTGCCGTTCGGATCCACGGCCGAATGGCAATCATTGCAGGTCGCCTTCTTGAATATTCCTTTCTTGCCCGCCTGACCGTGAACGCTGCTTGCGTATAGAGCGATCGGGGCGCCGCGCAAAATATCGTGTTTCTTGATCAGGTCCACGTTGGTGTGGCAGGCGCGGCACGTGTTGGGCAGGTTGCTGGGGTGTACGCGGGAGCGCTCATCCGAGGACGAGAGAATGTCGTGGGTCCCATGGCAACTGGCGCAAATGGGGATGTCGGGGTCCTTGCCGATTTCCTTGCGCCCGTGCTTGACGTACACCTTGCCCTATTCCTCGTGACATTCGCCGCAACGGACCGGCTCGACCTTCTCCCCGTGTGGTTTCGTGGAGGTGGGCTCGAGAGAGGCCATGGAGATGGATTGGTGACACGCGGTGCAGTCCAAGTCCTTGTGGATCGACCGGGCCAACAGTTCACTCGGCGGACCGGACAGGCGGGTACCCCCCACCCGGTCGTGGCAATCCACGCAATTTTGCGGTCGGGCTTCTTGGGCCCAGCCCTGCGTGGCCCACCCGACCCCAAACCACGCCACCAGCACCGTCCCGAGCCCCAAGGTCCTCAGCATCAGCAAGCCCTCGCCTGAAAAGTCCTCATCGGGGTCTCGATCCAGATCAGGGTGGCGGTTCCTTGGACGCCGGGGCCGTCGAGGTCACCGGTCCCGGTCGCTTCACCGGGAAGGCCACGTCTTCCTCGTGGCACTCACTGCACGAAGGCGGACTGATGAACCGGCCGTCCTTGTGGCATTCCTGGCAGGCGATCTCGGCGTGGGTCTCGTCGAGGTCTTGGCCGGTGACCGCGTGCTGGAACGTCTCCGGTTCCCAGTCTTTGTGACAGAAGGTACACTCGCCCTGCAACACCCGCGTGAAGAACAGACGCTTGTGACACGCCCGGCAGGTCAGACGCTCATGGTATTTGCCCAAAGAAAACCCGGTCAGCGAATGGTCGAACGCCTTGGGCGACGGGGTCTCTTCAGGCGAGTGACAGCGGTCGCAGGTGTCGTCCTCATGACAACTGAAGCACGCTTCATGGGTTTTCTCTTTCACCACCCCAAGCTGTTCCTTGGGCTTCTGGGCCGGCTCGTGGCAACGCCCGCAGCTCTGCCCGCGATGGCAACGCTCGCACTCGTAGCCGTAGCGCTCGACGTGCTGCCGGTGGCGGAACATCACGTTGGGCCCCGGTTTGTACTCCGTCTTCACCAGGATCTGTTCCGGGTTTTCGATGGGGGGATGCCGTCCCGCCACGTCGCCCGGCGGTAACACCTGCTCCACCGGAATCGGCTCGGTCTGCTCGTCCTTGGGCGCGTGGCAGATCGAACACTTGGTGTTATGGCTCCAGTTGCGGTGGCACCCCATGCACTGCCGATGGTAGGCTCCTTTGAGGCTGGGCATCCGCATCTCATCCCGGCTGGTCTTCTCAAACTGGGCCTTATGGCACGTCTTGCAGGACGGGTGCAGTTGTCCTTTGGCCGTGTGATGATGGCAGACCTCACACCCGCCGGCCACGCCGGCCATGTTGGCATGGAGTTTGTGGTGGAACTTCACGGGCATGAACCGTTTCTCGGTCCACTCGAAAGCATCCAACTGAAAGATGTCCGGGGGGAGCTGCTCGTGGGCGGCGGCGGCGATGGCCTCCGCTACACCGGAATCAGCGGAGCGCGGACATGCGAACCGCAGACACCGGTCCTCCTTGCTGGGGTTGTCGCAGGAATGGCACACGTTACACGGGATGTTCGAGAGGTCCATGGGCGGTTTCCTACCGCCCGCCGGCTGGGTGGCCGCCGCGGCTTCGGCGGCCTGGGCCGCCTTGTTCCTTCCTGCCGCCAGGGGTTTCTCGCGCAGTTGTTTCTCAGTGGGTTGCGTAGCCGGGGTCGGCTCGGCTTGGGCGGGTTGTGAGGTGGGGGTCGACTGGGGTTCCTCCGCCTGCGAAATCGGACCTGGTGACCCCCAAAGCAAAACGCCTGTTACGATCGCCAAGACCCCCAGGCCGGGCAGATATGACCAGGTTTGTCGAAACCGACCCTTCATGATGCTCTTCTCCCGGTTAAATCGGGATGACTGATGACCGGCAGGTAGGTCACCAGGAAGCGATAGACCAGCATCAACGTAGCGATCAGACCCACGGTGACGGCGATCTCAAAAACCGACGGGAAATAGGTGGTCGCCGCGTAGGGTGGCTGATACGCCACCAGGAACACGTTGATGCGGTTGAACGCTACTCCCAGCACGATCAGCGTGGCCGCCGTGAACAGCAGCCGCGGAGACGTGCGCACCCGCTCCGACAACAGCATGAAAAACGGCACCATCAGCCCGAAGACCATCTCCGCCATGAAGCAATAGCTTTGTACCGATCCCTCGCTCAAGTGCACGAAGCTGCCGCGGATGAGCATGTCGGCGATCTTGACCGCCAGATACGCCCCGGTGAAGAAAACGGTGTACTTCGACAGCGGACCGAGGATCTCCATCTCGGGCTTGAGCTTGAACGACCAGGCCGCCAGCGTCGACTCGAAGATCACCATGGGGAAGCCCACCATGATCGCCGACAGCAGGAACAGCAGCGACAGAATGTCCGTGTCCCACAGATCGTGCAGCTTGTCCGGGGCGATGACCATCAGGTTGCCCAGCGACGACTGGTGCAGGCAGGAGAGCACCACCCCGGCGATGATGAACAGGAACATGACCCGGTCGAGGATGCGGTTGAGAAAAGTGCACAACCGGCCCAGCATCGGGAACCGCAAGTCGTTCTGGAACCGCTCGCAGACGATGGGCAGAAACTCGATGTACAACACCGTGAGGTAGCACATCACGCACATGCCCACCTCGAACAACACCGAGTTGCCTTGCCACATGGAGGGCAGCGAGGGGTGCCAGATGTTGTAGTAGCGCCCCAGGTCAAACATCAGCCCAATGCCCACGAAGGTGTAGCCCAGCATGGCCGTCAGCAGGGCCGGGCGGGTGATCGCGTGGTAGTGCTCCCGATGAAAGATGTGGGCCAGGGCCGCGGTGGTGAATCCGCCGGCCGCCAACGCCACGCCCGTGGCCACGTCGATCGCAATCCAAATGCCCCAGGGGTGTTCTTGGTCCAGATGGGTGACCGGGCGAAGGCCATGGAGGAAACGGTAGACCGCCACCCCCAGCATGATCAGACCGAGCCCCAGCAGAACGAAAACGCCCGGCGTGAAGAACCTGCGCGGGACCGGCGCCGGCAACACGTGTCCGCTCACTCGGTAGCTCCTGTGGTTTCCGCCACTCGCGTGGCGTGAACGTGTTCCATCCGGGGACGGTGATCGACACCCGACTGCACAGGCTCCACGGTCGCGGGGT
>JBGPAW010000244.1:0-5996 GCA_041480905.1 Phycisphaerae bacterium | reverse complement strand
GCAAAACTACCTGGCCATGCTGCATTTAAGTTGTGCCTGGATCACCTATCATGCTCTCGGCCTACTGGGATAGGCTCTAAGCACCACAGGCCCCGGGCACTGCCGGCCACTCACAAGCTCCGGTTCAAGGCTGAAAGCCTGGCTTGGGATAACGCGGTTCACCGCGCGATAGGCTCCTCGGCGCGGGCTCCGCCCGCAACCCAAAGGGCCACGAAAAAGCACAAAAGGCGCAAAAGAAGCAATGATGGATGGAAGTGATTTTTTGCGCTTCTTGAGCCTTATCGCGGCTGATATTCTCCGCGGCCCGCGTAGATTCTGGGGTATAGCAGTGCAGATTTGGCGATCTCCCCGCTCTATCTTATCTGCGTTTGTCAGCGTTCATCTGCGGTTGCACATGCATTTCATGGCGCCATTCTGCTCAAGGTTCCTTCGACGCTAACCTCAGCTCTGTTTTTTCTCTGCGGCCTCTGCGTGCTCCGCGGTGAATAATTCGGGCTATCTCTCTGTTGGCTTCGCCACCATCATGGCGCGCAGGAGTCCCACGCGGCGTGGACCATGCTGCGGTCGGCCCCGCCGACCGTCCCGCTGCCGTCAACGTCGCCGAGCAGCCCGCGGACGACGAACACCTCCGTGCCCGGCAGGCTGCCGGTGAGCGCACTCAGGTCAAACCGATAGGTGGCGGCGTTCTCCAGGGCCGGGGTGAAGGTGCAGCGCAGATCGCTCCCCTGGGGCGTGCAATTCATCACCGAGATCCCGTTGTACGGGACGAAGCTCGGCGGCCCGGGCAGACTCGACGCCCACGGTCAGAGACAACCCGGTCGATAAGGCCAGCGCCGTGACAAAGTCGATTGAGCTTTTCATCGGGTTCCTCCTCTCACAAACATGTGGCGTCGCCCCTTGTGGGCGCGCCGATTTCCTCGTCACCCACAAGGGGTGACGCCACCTATTCGTCACCCACGAGGGGTAACGCCACGATCACTCGCCACCCGGAAGCCCGGGTGGCATGTACCGTCCGCCGCGGACCCGTACCTCGTGTTCCTCGACGATCCAAAGATAACCCACCAGCGGCTCCCGTTCCAGCAGCGGAATCAAGCGCTGGAGAACCGCCAACACATGACGTCGGCTTTACGAGCCGAGGCGCAACACGATCAGACCTGGACACTGCTCGGGCGGGTACTCCCGGATATCCGCAAAGCCAAGATCGAGCGTCACCCAGACACGCCCTTCGACACAGCAAGCTTTCATCAAAGTCGGGTCTGGACTACCGCGCAACCCCTCGTCCCACACGGTCACCACCTCGTGTCCGTGGCCACGGAGCATGTCCGCCACGTCCGGGTGCAGGTTCTCGTCGGTTTTGAACCGCATCAGGCCACATCTACCGAGAGGGGTACCACTCGCTCTTTGGCCAACTCGGCGGCGTACAGCAACGCGGCCTGAACGTCCTCGGGGGTGACCCGGTAAGCTGCCGCAATAGCCGCCGGGGTCTCGCTGGCCGCCAGGTTATCGAGGATGACGGACACCAGCACGCGCGTGCCCTTAATACAGGCCTGTCCGTGACACACGTTGGACTCAACGGCGATTCGTGCTCGCCAATTCATCAGGCATCTCCTAATTCAGCCGACCAGCGCAGCGGCGTCTCCCGGCACATTGCCTTGAACTTTACCACGATGGGTCATAGCTCACCTCACGGTCTATTCTATCATCGGCCGAGGCAATCAACGATTGGCTTTCGCGGGCTGGGGCCGGTGGCGGTGCGGAGCATCCAGACCGGTTCGGCGGCGACCGCCACCTGCCCTCCAACGGCTGAGAACAACCCGCTCGCCAAGGCGAGCACAACGACATGGGTGCTGAAGCGTTGCATTTTCGTGCCTCCTTGGAATTGAGTTGCAAACTACCGAACCGCGCCGGACCCTTGGAACGGGCCCGATAATAACGTGCATTGGACAAACTCCCCGCACCCGTTGCAAGGGAAATCCGGGCGGAAACGCCGAGAAGCCAAACCCTTGACATTTCGCGGCTCGCGGGAGCGAGCCCCAGCGGGCGTTGCCCGCGCGGAATGGCAAGGGGATACGCCGAAAGGGTCGCCATCGGGGGTAGCGAAGCTGAACTGGAGCATGATATAAGGCTCGCCGGGAGGCTCGCCCTCCCATCCCGATGGGCGAGGCTCCTGCCGGGGAGGGCGAGGGCTACACGTTCAGGAAGTCGTCCACGTCAATTCCCGCTTCACGGAGAATAGCCCGGAGAGTGCCCTCGGCCATGTCGCGCGAATGGTGCGGTACCGTGACCTTGCGGCCGGTCAGGGCATGTCGCCAGACTTCGTGGCTTCCAGGACCGGCCCGGTCATATTCAAAACCCAGGGCGCGCGGGCGGCGCGCCACCTCGTGATACTTGAATCCCGCTAAACGACCCATTACCGCACACTGACCGGTATCAGCAAATCCACGGCACCAGGCCCCACCAGCCGGGATAGAGCGGGGGGCACCGGATCGCCGTGGTCCAGGCAGGACTCGACGATCTTGCGGGTGAGCCCCTGGGCGATCTCCACGGTCTCGAGGACACTGCGACCCTCAGCCACGAGACCCGGCACGTCCGGACTGGTGGCAACGTACCCGCCTTCCGCCAGCGGCTCGATGTGCAGACGAATGGTCGCTTCATCCATACGCGTTCTCCAGGTCCTCAAGCGGCAGCCCTCCCCTTATGAATTATACCCGAACGTTCACGACCGGCCCAAACCTATCTGTCTTGCTGAGCAGGCCCGGGTCCGCTTCGCGGCTCCGCACTGCTGTCGTTCTCGTAGGGCCGCGCGGGCCGAAGCGCGCGGTTCGTTTTTCATGGTGTTGGAAGCTTTCAGTTGCCCTGTAGTCGACGGCGCACCAGGTTTTCCACCCCGCCGGCGATGATGATCTCCTGGGGCACGCGGCCCAGCGCGGGAAAAGCGTAGCTCTTGCCGCCGTACTCGATGACTGACCGGGCGAAATCCACCCGGGCCTCCGTGGTCGTGGGAATGGTCAATCGGCCGGCGGCCTTGGGCTGCTTGAACTCGGCGGCCAAGCCGTCCACCAGCTCGGGGCATTCGATCACAATGAAGCCGTTGTTGAACGCATTGCGACTGTAGGTCTGCGAGAACGACGCGGCGATGACCATACGTATGCCGCGGTGGGCCAAGGCCGTGGCGGCCTGCTCCCGCGACGAGCCGGAGCCGAAGTTGCGCCCGCCGACGATGATGTCACCTGCGCGGGCGATGTTCTGGAACTCGGGGTCGTAATTGAGCATGGCGACCTGGCCCATGGCTTCGGGGGTCATGTCGTCCCGATAGGTGTAGTCCGAGCCGTAGATGCCGTCGGTGTTGAGGTTGTCCTTGGGCAGGTAGAGCAGCCGGCCGACCACGGCACCGGGGAAGCCCGGGAGGATTTCGGTGGTGCGCGCGGGTCGGGCGGGCCGGGGGTTCACTTTGTATTCGGTGACGAGCTTCGCGCGGGGATAGTCCACCGGACCGCAGATGTAACCTGCGGCGGCCGACGCCGCCACCACGGCGGGGCTGGCCAGGTAGACTCGGGCGTCACGGGCGCCCATACGGCCTTTGAAATTGCGGTTGGTCGCGGAGATGCCCACCTCGCCGGAGGCGAGGGTGCCCTCGCCCAATCCGATGCACGGCCCGCAGCCGGAGGGCAGGGGGATGGCACCGGCGGTCATCAGTCGCTTCCAATAGCCCAGGCGCCGGGCGTCGGCCTCGACCTCGGCGGACGCGGCGGACACGTAGAGCTTGACGTGCTCCGCCACCTGCCGGCCCTCGAGGACCTCGGCCGCGGCGGCGATGTCCTCCAACCGGGCGTTGACGCAACTGAGCAGGTAGGCCTTGTGCACCTTGATTTTCTTCTTCTGGATTTCCGAGACCGGAGTGATGAGCTTGACCTCGTTGGGACCGGCGACATGCGGCACGATCTGGGACAGATCAATAGCCAGTTCCTTGGCATAGTAAGCGTCGGGGTCGGGTTGGAGCCGCTCGTGGTACCACTGGTCCACTTGGGCGCGGGTGTACTGCGGCGGGCGGTCGCTGCGCTGCGCCAGCAGGCCGGCTCGCGCGTAGAGGTAGTCGCGCAACACTTCGTCAAAGGGGAACACGCCAGCCAGAGCGCCCCACTCGGTGGTCATGTTGGCAACGGTGAGGCGCTGGTCGATGGTGAGGCCGGCGACGCCGTCGCCGACGAACTCGACGACGCAGTTGAGCACCTCGTCTTTGTTGAACGCCCCGCACAGAGCGATGATGAGGTCTTTGCCGACCACGCCCGGGCGCAAGCGCCCGCGGAGCTCCATTTTGACCACGTCGGGGATTTGCCACCAGGTCTCGCCGGTGGCCCAGATGGCGGCGGCGTCGGTGCGGACCACCGGCGTGCCTACGGCCGCCGCCCCGCCGTAGAGGTTCGAGTGCGAGTCGGACGCGACCACCAAGGCCCCCGGCTGCACGTAGCCCTGCTCGACCATGAGCTGATGACCGATGCCGCTGCCCGCCGGGTAGAAGTCGATCCCGTGGGTCTCGGCGAACTTCTGGATGCGCGCGTACTTGGCGAGGTTTTCGGGGGAGGTGTTCTGGATGTCGTGATCGAGGCAGAACACCGGCTGCTTGGGATCGTGGACCCGCTGGGCGCCGATGGCGCCGAACTTGGGGATCACCGCGCCGGTGTTGTCGTGGGTCATGACGTGTAGCGGTCGGATGGACACGTAGTCGCCAGCGTGGGTCAACTGCCCGGCGTCCAAGCCGACGGCGTAACGGTTCACGATTTTCTCGATGAGGGTCTGGCCCATGAAACTTCACTCCTTCACGTCTTCGCGGCTCGTCGGTCGCGACAGCAGGTCCCGCAAGGCATCCTCCAGGAACGGGAACTTGAACGGATAGCCCGATTCCTCCGCCTTGGCCGGCAGCACGCGCTGTCCCTTCAGCACCACGTCAGCCGCTTCTCCCAGGACGCATTTGATAACCCATCCGGGCGTTTTAAGGAAGGCCGGCCGGCCCAGGACGCGGCCCAGTGTTGTGGCAAACTCCTGGTTGGTCACCGGATGAGGTGCGGTGGCGTTGACCGCCCCCGAGAGCGACTCGGTTTCGAGCGCGTGCAGGATCAGGCCGATCAGGTCGGCGATGTGGATCCAACTCATCGTTTGCCGCCCCGAGCCCACGGGTCCGCCGACGAACCAGCGAAAGGCCGGCAGCAGTTGGGCCAACGCCCCGCCGGCGGCATCGAGCACGATCCCGATGCGCAGGGTCACCACCCGGACGCCGTGACTCGCCGCCTGGGCCGCCTCGGCTTCCCAGGCGCCGCACATTTCCGGCAGAAAACCCGTCCCGGGCGGCGAATCCTCGCGAAAGGTCATGGTCCCGCCATCGCCGTAGTAGCCCACGGCGGACGCGTTTACCAGCATGCGGGTCCGGCAGCCCGCGCGACGGAACGCCTCGACGACCTGCCGCGTGGCTTGGAGGCGGCTGTCGCGCAAAGTCTGCTTGAAAGCGGTGTCCCAGCGTCGGGCAAAGAGGTTCTCGCCGGCGAGGTTGATAATGGCGTCGCAGGCCGCCGCGCGTTCCTGCCAGCGCCCGGCTTGGGTGGGGTCGCCGGCGATCACGGTCACGGAGTTGGGGAACAAGGGCGTGGCCCGGCGCAGCGCGCGGGAGAGGACGAGGACTTCGTGGCCGGCGTTAGCCGCCGCCACGGCCAATTGGCGTCCCACCAGTCCGGTACCACCGGTGATCAATAGCCGCACGAGTCCCACCCCCCTATTCGGCGAGTGCGTCGCTGTTTTGCCATGCGCCCGTTTCCCGTAATAAGGACGGTCCCAGAGGATGTTAAATCCGCTCGGAGTGCGGTCGGGTCTGGCCATATCTCTTGGCGCCCTGGAAGAATTCGCGCCCCACTTTAATGGCGCGAAGCGCGCGGAGAGGGGATACTCCTGCACATGAGGCGCTATTCTGTCATCTGGAACAGGAGGAACCCCGATGGACCGGGACG
>JBGPAW010000243.1:0-6014 GCA_041480905.1 Phycisphaerae bacterium | reverse complement strand
GTCCCCGCCCCTCGCACCCCGCGTGTCCCTCCCCACGCCCCCGCGAACCGGCCCAAGGCTCGATGGGATCGTAAACCCTTGGCCAACCTCACGCTCGCACCTGACCTGCGGAATCGCTGACGCAACCGGCTCGGCCTTGCTCGCGGCGGTCAAAAAGCCTAAGCTGACGGCCCGGATGGAGCGGCAACTTTAATGCCGTCGAGTTGCCCTCCCCCGAAAGATCCAGAGGACGAGTCATGCCCAAGAAGATGCCCGCGATCCGCAAGGTTCGGTCTGAGAAAGGGCTGGTTATCGAAGATATCCCCGTCCCGGCGATCGAGCCGGATGAGGTTCTCATTCAAGTCGAAGCTGCCAGCATCTGCGGTACCGACCTGCACATCTGGTCGTGGGACGAGTGGTCCCAGCACCGGATCAAGCCGCCGCTGACCCTCGGACACGAGTTTGCCGGCACCGTCGTTGCGGTGGGAGCCAAGGTCGAGCACGCCAAGGTCGGCGACTACGTTTCCGCCGAGTCGCACGTGACCTGCGGGATGTGCTACCAGTGCCGCACCGGCCAACGCCACCTCTGCCCCAAGACGCGCATCCTCGGCGTGGACCGCGAGGGAGCGTTCGCCAGCTACGTGGCCGTTCCCGAGCAGGTGATCTGGCTCAACGACCGCGCCAAGCTCCCGCCGGAAGTCGCTTCGCTGCAGGAGCCGTTCGGCAATGCCGTGTTCGCCACGCTCAGCCGCGACTTGGCCGGTCAATCGGTGGCGGTGTTCGGTTGCGGACCCATCGGGTGCTTCAGCGTGGGGATCGCCAAGGTCTCGGGCGCGTCGGTGGTCTATGCCACCGACGTGAACCCGTTCCGGCTGAGCCTGGCCCGGCGGATGGGCGCCGACGCCGTGTTCAACCCGCGGGAAGTGCCCGGAGGTGACATTATTTCGGCACTCGTCCAGGCCAACGGCCACCTGGGCATCGACATCATCCTCGAAATGAGCGGGGCCCCCTCCGCCATTACCGCGGCGTTCCAGGCCGTCCGCAACGGCGGGACGGTGGTGCTGTTCGGCATCCCGGCCAAAAAAGTCGAACTGGACATCGCCGAGAACATGATCTTCAAGAACCTCACCGTCTTGGCCATCAACGGACGCAAGATCTTCGACACCTGGTACAAGACCCAATGGTTGCTGGCGAACAAGGTGGTCGACGTGCGCCCGCTCATCACCAGGATCGTGCGTTTCGAGCAGATCGACGAGGCCATGGAGCTGCTGGCGGCCGGCAAGGCGTGCAAGATCGTGCTCCAGCCCGAGCACACCGAACCGCTGCCGACCCCCGCGGCCTCCACCGCCACGCGGAAGGACCCGGGCATCACCGGCAAGATTCAACATCCGTAGGAGAGGCACCATCGGCGGATGGGACTACGACGCCTGGCGGCCTGTGGTGAAGATTGACGCAACGTATTCTTTGCCGAACTGCGACCGTCAGGGAGCGGTCCAGCACGTCGCCAAGTCATGCCGCTCCCTTACGGTCGCGGTTCCGATAAGCCGCAGTTTCACTGAGGCACTACATTAAGTTATGAGAGTTATCGGTCGGCGTACCCTGCATTCGGTGCGTCGCCCACAAGGGGCGACGCTACATCAGCTTGCGCAGGGCTCCCCGCGCTGGGTGCAGCAGACCGCCCGACGCCTGGGCCTGGAGTATACGTTGCGCAACCCCGGCCGCCCGGCGAAACGAGACGATAATCAGTGACATCCCCTTTTCTGCCCTGGCCTTTCTCTTTCTTTTGCCTCCCGGTCGACGGAATGCGCCGTTCAGGAGCGACCGGCAGCGGTCGTCGGGATGCCGCGTGACGAGTCCGTCCGCGCAGGATATGATGAGCCGTCGTGAAGAGCCCATCGCCGAAGGTCGTTCTACTCGCGGGTCCCAACGGGGCAGGGAAGTCCACGACGGCCGCCCAGCTCTTGAGAGGTACGCTCGGTGTCGGCGAATTCGTCAACGCCGATGTCATCGCCCGCGGCCTTTCTTCTTTCAACACCGATGAGGTGTCGATGGCGGCCGGACGGGTCATGCTCGCGCGTCTCCACGAACTCGCCGCGGCGGAGCGCAGCTTCGCCTTCGAAACCACCTTGGCCAGCCGTTCGTTTGCCCCTTGGATCGGGGCTCTGAAGGAGCGAGGCTATGCCTTTCTCCTGGTTTTCCTATGGCTCCCCCACGCCGAGGGTGCGGCAGCGCGCGTGGCTGAGCGGGTGTGCATGGGAGGCCACAGCGTGTCGCCCGAGACCATCCGGCGTCGGTTTGATCGGGGCCTCACGAACTTCTTCGGGCTCTATCGACCGCTGGCCACGCGGTGGTGGATGTACGATAATTCCGTGGCCTCGGGGCCGCGATTGATTGCGGCCGGGAGGGGTCTGAAGGCGGGACGGGTCGCCGACGCCGCGATCTGGACCGGGCTTGAACGGGAGTACCTGCGTGCCGAGTAGCGACGACGACGAACTCGAAAGACTCGCGGACGGGCAGGTGATCGAGGGCGCCTTACGCAAGGCGGTGCGTCAAGCTCTGCGCCGGCACAAACTCCTGGGCAACCCGATCGCCGAGTGGCGCGACGGGCGCGTCGTGTGGATACCGCCGGCGGAGATCCAGATCGAACCGGAGCCGGAAGAAGAAGCCGGTCGCCCTGCTGGCTAAAGGGAAACAGGACCGGGTAGCCCGGAGCGGGCAACCGCCCTGGGCTACCTGGCCCTTTTCTTTTCCCACGCCCGGCGGCAAACCGCTGGTGTTAGGCGACTGGCCGGTGGACCGCCTGGCCAATTAGAGCGCGGTAGTGAGCAGGACGCTGGCCGTAGCGGCCCCGAAAAAATCTGCGGATAGGGGTTGCTAGGCTATAAACCATCATGTACACTATATGCGTAATTCTGCACCGCCGTGTTCAATCGAGGGTCCGCCCATGATGCTGTCCATTCCCAACGTGACCCGCCTGACCGGGGCGAGCCGCCGACAACTGAACTACTGGGAAAAGACCGGGCTGCTCAGGCCGTCGGGCAAGGCCACGGGCCGGCGGCTCTACACTTTTCCCGACGTGGTGGCGGTCAAGACGGTGGCGGCCCTGCGGAAACAGGGCTGCTCGCTCCAACAAGTTCGTAAAGCCGTGAAGTACCTGCGCAAGCACTACCCGGTAGAGGACCACGCCGACGTGTTGTCACGGCTGACGCTGCTGACCGACGGCGAGGCGGTGTATCTGCTGTCGGACGCCGACCAAATCATGGAGGTGGTGAGCCGCCAGACGGTGCTGTGGGTGGTCAACGTGGGGCGGCTGATTCTGGACACGCGCCGACAGGCGGAGAGCTTGCCTATCGAATGGACCGAGATTGTCACTGTGCGCAACGAGCGCTACCGGCTGCGTGTGTCCCATGACACCGAGGACGGGGGATTCGTGGCCCAATGCCTCGAACTGCCCGGCGCGATTGAGCAAGGGGAGACGGCGGCGGAAGCCGTGGCCAACGGTAAGGCGGCGATTGCGTCGGTGCTGGCCTACCTGGCCAAGCGGGCCGCGCGTCACACCCCCGCACGGACCACCCGGCGTGTCCGCTCTGCATAACGCCAACGTTGCCGCCCGCGTGATTCGGGCACTCCGGCGGGCCGGTTTCGTGGAGCGCTCCGGCGGTAAGCACACCATCATGGAGCACCCCGACGGGCGCTACACGGTCGTTCCGAATCACCGGCGGCTGAAGGTGGGCACGCTGCGGGCGGCCCTCAAGCAATGCGGGCTGAGCGAATCCGAGTTTCTCCGGCTCTATTGACCCGGACGGGGGGAAAGATTCGGCGGCGGGGCTTGACAGGGTATCAATCGCATGATATACTAAGGGATATCATGGCCAACATCGAAAAACAACTCCGGGAAGCGTGTCGGGCGAGCGGCCTGAGCATGAAGCGATTGGCCGTCCGCTCCGGGCTGTTCTACCAAAGCGTGCATGGCTTCATGGCCAGCAACCGAAGCCTCTCGCTCGGTTCCGCGGCGAAGCTGGCGGAAGTTCTCGGGCTGGAGTTGCGCCCGGTACGGCGAGCGCGAAAGGATAGGTGACGCATGCCGGGCGTGTTCCAGCGAACCCATCTCACAAGGAACAGAGCATGACCACAGAAGAACGCATCGAACGCTTGGAGCATGAACTGGCTCGCGCGAAGCGCCGGAATTACTGGTTCTTGGCCGTCGTGGGCTTGGCCGCGGGCACGTTCGCGCTGATCTGGTTTTTCGTGGGAACCGGGAGCACGGCTCGGGCCCAGGTAGCAGGCGCGACGGAGAAAGAGGTCCGCGCCAATAAGTTTATCCTATTAGACGAGAAGGGCGAGGTCCGCGCCAGGCTGGCCGTGACCAAGGACGGGCCGGGGCTGGTTCTGGGCGACGAGAGCGGCAAGCCCCGCGCCGGGCTGGTCGTGGACAAGAACGTGCCGATGCTGGTCCTGTCAGACGAGAACGGCAAGCCCCGCGCCAGGCTGGCCGTGGACAAGAACGTGCCGGGGCTGGTTCTGGACGACGAGAGCGGCAAGCCCCGCGCTACGCTGGCCGTGACCAAGGACGGGCCGGGGCTGGTTCTGGGCGACGAGAGCGGCAAGCCCCGCGCTACGCTGGCCGTGGCCAAGGACGGGCCGGGGCTGGTCCTGCAAGACGAGAGCGGCAAGGCTCGCGCTACGCTGGTCGTGGCCAAGGACGGGCCGGGGCTGAACCTGTACGACGAGAACGGCAAGGCCCGCGCCATACTGAACCTGGACAAGGACGGGCCGATGCTGGGCCTGTACGACGAGAAGGGCAAGGCAATCTGGCGTGCCCCGTGACGGCGGACGGCAACTTCGGGGTGCGTGTCAGGGAAGGACCATGAAATCTATCGCCGACAGCGGCCCAAGCCCTCCGAACCGGCACCGATGGTCGGGCCGTGGGGCTTGACCAAATACGTGACCAAAAGCGCATCCCGAACGTGCAAGTCAGTGCGCTTTCGTGCAGCCGTACTGAAAACGGCGACGCGGGCCGGTCCGCGGTCGGTTCGACGCCCATCCCCACGGGCGCTAGCGCCAATGCGGTTTTCGGCGTCAATTCCGAAAGAGTCTTAACGGGTAAGCGAGGGGAGTCGAACCCCCGACCCCTAGGACCACAACCTAGTGCTCTAACCAACTGAGCTACGCCTACCATCCCGTCGCACGCATGGTGCGTCGGCGAATTGCGTCCGCGAGACCGGACCCGTCCTCCGCCTGACGGAGAATCGCACAGGGTAATATACACTCTCCCTCCGGCCGAGACAAGATCAATCCGGGCCCGGCGGCGCGTCGCGAGTGTGGCTGTAGGTTTTGGCCAATCGGGAGGGCGAGGCTCCTGCCGAGCCGCGTGACTGCAACCTTTTCGATGGACCGGCGTACCAGCGGATGGTAGAGTAAAGGCATCCGATGAAGGCCCTGCAGGCCATTTCGATCCTGATCGCCGGGGTTATCGGCGTTGGCAGCTTGGCCGGCTGCAACGACCCGCGCGCGGTGCGACCGACCCAAACCCGGCTGGCCCGCATCGACCAGTACTGCGCCTTGATACGCGACCGCGAGAACGAAGGCCCGCGGCGACTGCGCCACACCTCCGACCTCATTTCCGATCAGTACGATCGAGACGTGGCTCACTTGCAGCGGGACCTGGGCTACCTGGACAAATGGTCCCGGTACGACCTCCGGCGCTGGCACGACCGCCAACCCCGCTATCGGGCCGATCTGACCGACTACTTCGACGGGAACCTGGAATTGGCCAACGAGACCGTCCCCCATCTGTTCTACTGACCACCTCGTGTACTGCGTCAAACCGAGCCGACCACAGCGCCTGACACCGGATTTTCCTCAACCCCCGGACCATCGTGGTATTTGGGCTGGTCGGAGCACTAGACTTCCAGGCGCCGCAGGTGCCGGGCGCCGATCCACAAGGCGAGCAGACCGGCGGCGGACAGCGCCGCCACGATGGCGACGGCCCCCAGCCACGTGACGACATCCGGGTGCGTTTCGAGCCGGCGGAG
>JBGPAW010000242.1:0-6026 GCA_041480905.1 Phycisphaerae bacterium | reverse complement strand
CCGTCGGGCAGGTCACCGAGATCGCCCCGACGCGGACCCGTGGAGTCGCCGAGCGCGGCCCCGACACCGAGGCCCTCGCTCGGGCCTATCTCGCCCTCGCCGCCGCGTTCGCTAAAGATCAGACCGACGCCGACGCCGTTACGGAACTGGTCCGGCAGGCTCAGGTCCTGCGCACGCAAGGGGCGGAGGCTATCCGCCCGCTGGCCTCGGCCGTCGCGGAGCAAGCCGAGCAGTTGGCCGGCAAGGGTCTCAAAGAGCAACGCGGGCTGCTCAAAGCGCTCAGCCAGCAGGTGATTGACCTGGTGCAGGCCCGTCCTCCGGACAAGCTGACCCTGTTCACCGTTAACTGTCCGATGGCGAAGGCGGACTGGCTCGCCGCCGCGGCAGAGGTGGCCAATCCCTACTACGGCTCCGCGATGCTGCGCTGCGGGACGGTCACCGGGTCCATCACGCCCGAGACCGCCGCGAGCGATGAACGCTTTGCCGCCGGCTATTACTGCCCCATTTATCCCGATCGGCTGTACGCGGAACCGCGTCAGTGCCCGCTGGACAAGTTCCCCATGAAGTACGTCAAGGTCGAGAAGGTCCTGGCGGTGCCCGAATCGGCGGTGATCAATACTGGGACGCGCAAAGTCGTCTATCGGGAGGGCGCGCCGGGGACGTTCGAGATGGTGGAGGTGCAGGTGGGCCCGCGGGCCGGCGAGTTCTATCCCGTTCTTTCCGGTCTCAGGCCCGGCGAGCGGGTGGCCACCGCGGGGGCCTTTCTCGTGGACGCCGAGAACCGGCTGAATCCGGCGGCTAGTGCCCAGTACTTCGGCGCCAGTGGCGGACCGCAGAGCGGCGGAGCGGGGGGCAGTCATCAGCATTGAATAAGCTATGCGTTTTCAGCCTCCGAGGGAGGCGGTGGAATATAGCCCCGGGCGAGCGCAGCGAGCCCTGGGATCCTGGAGCGCGATGACCTCAGCCCCCGGACGGGGGCGGCATTGGGTAGTCAGGGGCGTCAGCCTCTGGTAACCGGCGGAGTAACCGCATGAGCCCTGGAAGGGCGACACTTCATCCCGGCGGAATTTCCCGCAGAGATGTCGCCCCCTTCGGGGGCTGGAGGGTTTTGGTCTTCCTACTCCAGGGGCTTGCGCCCCTGGCTACCTTATGTCGCCCCCGTGGGGGGCTGGTGGGAGGAAGGTAGGACGGGTTTCACCCGCCACAAGGAAAAGGGCGGTGGGTTTTGCTCCGCTTCGTGGAGCTCCATCCACCCTACAAAGACATGATTCCACAGGTCATCGAATACTCGGTGCGGAACCGCTTCATCGTCATCCTCATCACCGCCACGGTGGCGGTGTGGGGGGTCTACTGCGTGCTGCGGACCCCCATCGACGCCATCCCCGACCTGTCCGAGAACCAGGTCATCGTCTTCACCGATTGGATGGGGCGCTCCCCGCAGGAGATCGACGATCAGATCACCTACCCGCTCTCGGTCAACCTGCAAGGTCTGGCCGGCGTCAAGGCCATCCGTTCGAGCAGCGAATTCAACTTCTCGATGATCAACATCATCTTCGACGATAAGACCGACTTCTACTTCGCCCGCACGCGGGTGCTGGAGCGCCTGAACATCGCTAGCACCTTTTTGCCGCCGGGCGTAGTGCCGTACCTGGCCCCCGACGCGACCGCCCTGGGCCAAATCTTCTGGTACACCGTGGAAGGAGACGGCTACAGCCTGGACGAGCTGCGCGCCCTCCAGGACTGGTACGTGCGCTATCAACTGTACGTGGCCGGCGTGGCGGAGGTGGCCAGCGTCGGCGGTTTCGTCCGCGAGTATCAGATCGACGTCGATCCTGACAAGCTGCGGGCCTACGACCTCCCGCTGGGGACCGTCTTCAACGCGGTGGCCCGCAGCAACATCGCGGTGGGCGGCAAGGTTTATTTCGAGGCCAACGCCGAGTACCTGATCCGAGGCGTCGGCTGGCTCCGCGGCGTCCGCGACCTGGAACACGTCGTGGTGGCTGAACGCGACGGCGTACCGCTCTACATCCGTGACTTGGCCAAGGTGCAACTGGGTCCGCAGTACCGCCGCAGCATGTTGGAGAAGGGCGGGCAAGAAACCGTCGGCGGCGTGGTGATGATGCGCTTCGGGGAGAATCCCTTGGCCGTCACCCAGGCGATCAAACAACGCATCGAGCAGCTTCAGGCGGGGCTGCCGTCCGGCGTGCGGATCGTGCCGTTCTATGACCGCACGCGCCTGATCGAAGGGGCCATCCACACCCTCAGCGGGACGCTCAAGGAAGAGTTGATCGTGGCCAGCATCGCCATCCTGCTGATCCTCACCCACGTACGCAGCGCATTCGTGGTCTGCACGACGCTCCCGCTGGCCGTCCTCGTTTCGTTCATCCTGATGTACCACCTGGGCATTCCCAGCAACATCATGTCCCTGTCCGGCATCGCCATCTCCATCGGGATTCTGGTCGACGCGGCGGTGGTGATGGTCGAGAACGCCACGCACGAGCTGACCCGGCACTTCGGGGCGGAGAGGGTCCGAGGGGACACGACCGAAATCGTGGTGCGGGCCTGCCGGCTGGTGGGCAAGCCCATCTTCTTCGCGGTCATCATCATGCTGATCTCCTTCCTGCCGGTCTTCGCCCTGGGCGGGCAGGAAGGCAAGATGTTCCATCCGCTAGCCTTTACCAAGAGCTTCGCCATGATCGGGGTGGCCCTGCTGGCGGTCACGTTCACCCCGGCCATGATCCCCATTTTCATCAAGGGGCGCCTCCGCCGCGAGGAGGACAACTGGATCGTCCGCAGCTTCATCAACATCTACAAGCCCGTGCTGACTTGGCTGATGAACGTCCCCGCCGCCGGGCTGTGGTTCATGGGCTTCCTGTTCATTGTGGGGGCCGGTTTAGTCGGCAGCCGCACGTTGTTTCTGGGGGTGCTGGCCGTCGCCCTGTTTTTGGGTTGCGTGTTTTTCCGGCGGTTCTGGAGCCAGGCGCTGGCCTTCGTCCTGCTGGGCGTCACGGCGCTGTGGGCCTGGCATTTCCCCAAGCTGGGGCGCGAGTTCATGCCGCCGCTCGACGAGGGCAGCATCCTGGACATGCCCGTGACCGTCCCGCGGGTCTCCATCGCCCAGGCCGGCGATGACATCCGCATCCGCGACGCGGTCATGAGCCGCTTCCCCGAGGTGGACCAGGTGGTCGGCAAGGTGGGCCGCGCGGACACGCCGACCGATCCGTCGGGCATCGACATGGTCGAGACGGTCGTCACCCTCCGCCCCAAGGCCTGGTGGCCCAAACGCAAGGTCCGTTTTGAGGACGCTCTGGCGCAGGGCAAGGAACTGGTGGCTGCCCTCCAAGCGAGCGGCCATCTGGAGGGCAGTCTCCCGCCCGAGAAAGCCGAAACACTGGCCAACAACGCGACGATGGACGCCATGGTGGAGTTCGACCGGACCCTGCGGGAGCTGGCCCATCGGCGCCAAATGGAGTATGAGCCGGTTCTCGCCAAGGACTTGCTCGAGGCGACGGTCGAGGATTTGCTCGATCTGTTTCGGCGCAAAGAAGTGTTGCGGCAAGAGCCGGCCGCCGCGCAGCTAGATCAACTGGCCGAGGCTTTAGTTCCCGAACATGGGCTGCTGCTGGTTGAAGTTCCGCGCCGCGAGGAGATGGCCAAGCTGCTCACCGCGGCGACCGAGCGCCTGGCCGACTTGGGAGCGGTCGACCGGAACCCCGACTTGCTGCTCCTTCCCCCATCGCTCTGGCTGACGATTCGGGACAGCGTGTCCACGGTCGTCGGCGGCGAGAGGACCACGGTGTTCAGCGCCCTATTTGACCGGTTCCAGGAACGCCTGGACCAGCGTTGGGTCCAACGGGTCAAGACTCTGAACTGGGAGCTGGACGACCAGGCCGGCGGGGCCATGGTCTGGGCGTTGCTCAAGGCTCTCTGCGAGCACGCCAAGACCGGCGGCCTGCTCGTGCGCGAGCCCACCGACGCCGACCTTCAAACCCTCCGCGAGCGGCAGGAACCGGCCTTCCACAAGCGTGTGTTCCTCTGGCACAACCTCAAGAGCGACTTGGTCAAGGAGATGGACAGCGAGCTGCAAATGCCCGGCTGGGGCAACATCTGGACGCAGCCGATCATCAACCGGGTGGACATGCTGGCCACCGGGGTAAGGACCATGATTGGAGTGAAGGTCTTCGGTCCGCGCCAGGAAGACCTTACCGAGGAGGTCACGGAGGGCGGCGAGAAGAAGACGTTGGTGAAAGAACCGGGCATTCAAACCATCTCCAACCAGATTTCCGGCGTACTGCGGGGGATTCGCGGGGCCGTCGACGTCTTCCCCGACCAGATCGTCGGGCGGAGCTACCTGCAAATCGACATCGACCGCGAAAAGGCCGCCCGCTACGGCGTAAACGTCGGCGACATCTCCGAGGCGATCGAGGTGGCCATGGGCGGCCAGACCATCACCACGACCGTCGAAGGGCGGAGACGGTTCCCCGTGCGGGTCCGCTACGCCCGCGATTTCTGGCAGACCGAGGAGGCCCTGCGGCGCATCCTGGTCACTGGACGGCGTGGGAGTTTGCCGGCGGAGACCGCCGGCCCGGCGATGAGGGCGCCGTCGCCCTCCATGGGCAGTGCGGAAGCTGAGATGCCCGCCGCCGAGGTCTTTCAGATCCCCATCTCGGACGTTGCTGACATCTCCGTGGTCGAGGGGCCCAGCGTCATCAAGAGCGAAAACGGGATGCTCCGCTCCTACGTCCAACTCAACGTCCGCGACCGGGACATCGTCGGTTTCGTGGAGGAAGCCCAGCGGGCCGTCGCCGAGAAGGTTAAGATGCCCCCCGGTTTCTTCATCGAGTGGAGCGGCCAGTTCGAGCACCAGATTCGGGCCAAGAAGACCCTCCAGGTCATCTTCCCGCTGGTGATCCTGCTGATCTTCATCATCCTCTACATGACCTTCAACGACGTGCGCGACGCCCTGCTCATCATCCTGGCGGTGCCGGGGGCTTTGGTCGGCGGGGTCATCTTTCAGAGCTTGTTCGGTTTCAACTTCAGCGTGGCCGTCTGGGTGGGCTACGTGGCGTGCTTCGGCATGGCCACGCAGACCGGCATCGTCATGCTGGTCTATCTGCACGACGCCATCAACACCCGGGGCGGACTGACCAAGATCGCCTCCACGGCGGAACTCACCGAAGCGGTGATCGCCGGAGCCGTACACCGTCTGCGCCCCAAGCTGATGACCGAAGGCGTGGCCATCGTCGGCCTGATGCCCATGCTCTGGGCCACCGGCGTGGGGGCGGAGGTGATGAGGCCGATGGCCGCCCCCGTGCTGGGCGGTCTGCTGGTGGCCGACGAGGTCATCGACCTGCTCTTGCCGGTGATTTTCAACTGGTATCAGTGCCGGCGGTGGCGGCGCTTACATGAGGGTACTTGAGCGGAACTTCTGGCGCCACGGAAAATTGCGCGAGCCGGGAGTCGAACCCGGACGCCTTTCGGCACAGGATCCTAAGTCCTGAACTTAACCGTTTTTTAACTTCACTATCGCACTCTCGATCCCGAAAACGCGGTCGGGTACGCAACGGGTGTAGCTTCACGCAACACAAATGCAGGCGCGTTGTCGCGCTACCAGAGCGTAACCGGGAGGCTGCGCCGGGTGTGATCCGGCGTGGTCGCCCTCCTTGTTCTCCTTGGGGAACGGAACATGAAGGCTACTACTGACGAATTGGAAACCCTCAAAGCCCTACTCCGGGAGAGCGACGAGGCCCTTGACGAGTTGGCAAAGTTGCAGGCCATGCTTGATGAGCAAGCGCTGCAAAGCAGCGAGGAAACACCCTAATGGCCCGATCGTCGGGAAGCTGGAAGCCTGGTCAAAGCGGCAACCCCAAGGGGCGGCCCCGCCGGGAGCACACGCTCACCGACCACTTGCGTGAGTTGCTACGCCAGCCGCACACCGTCGATGATGGCGGTGAGATCGTGACGAAACTGCAACGCATCGCCGGGCTGGTGGTGGACTTGGCTATGATGGGTGATCGGTGGGCAAT
>JBGPAW010000241.1:0-6039 GCA_041480905.1 Phycisphaerae bacterium | reverse complement strand
GCCGCCGCCAGAAACGCCAGGGCCTTGTCTACGGACTGGGTAGTCTGGGCGGCCAGGTCCGGTTCCACCTTGGCAGCGCCGACGTCGACAGCGGCCAGCCAATACCCCAGAATCGCGCCCAGCCAACACGTCGTCCGGACAAAAAGCATGAACCTTTGTCTCCTTTGAAAGACGGGCTGGAGTCCTCGCCCACACGACGATCTTACTCCTGCTTTCCGGGGATGGCCAGTCTGGTGCATGCTTCGCTCCCCTACGGTCGCGGTTCGGTTTCGAGCTTGTCGGCTCGGTAGGTGGTGCCCCGCCACGTCGTCGTGGTGGTCCCGCCCAGTTTCAACAGGGCGTTGACCAGCATTGCCCAGGTGATGAGGGCGCCCAGAACATAACCAACGGAATACGTCACCGGCATGCGCACCAGCCTGTAAAACCGCGCGACCACCGATTGCTCGAGCACCACCACGACCGCGGAAACGATGAGCAGCCATGACCACCACCTGGCCGCTGGGCCGTCGCTGCTTCCGTGGACCCCCAGCGCCGCGGCGATCAGGCTGATCCACGGACCAAGGCTGAGCAGGGTGAGGACCGCCAGGGCCACGAACAGCTTGCGGAACGTGCCCAGGCAGCCGTAAAAAATGCGGCTCCAGCCCCGCCAGGCCGCCGCCAACGACGCATACATGTGCGTGGTGTACAGATCGGCGTTGCGGATGACTTGCAGCCGAAAACCATTCCGCTTGGCGAGGCGAGCCAGGTGGATGTCTTCGTTGATCTCGGTCTTGACCGCCTCGTGCCCGCCCAGAGCATCGTACACCCGGCGTTGCATCAGCATGAACGCCCCGTTGGCATAGGCTTCCCCGCAGCGGGGGTCGTTCACCTTCTCCGGTCGAAACCAGAGCATCATGATGCCGGCGCACACCGGCTGAATGATCCGCTCCCAGAAGCTCTTGGTGATCAGCACCGGAAGAACGGAAAGGAACTCCGTGCCTTGATTCTGGCACTCTCGCACGGCCACCCCCAGCGTGCGGCGAGAGGTTTGCAGGCAGTCGGCATCCGCGAAACAAAGCCACTCGCCGGTGGAAACCGCAACCCCCTCGCGCATGGCGTTGTTCTTGCCGAACCAGCCGTCACGCAGCGCGCTGATGGTGACTACGCGCAGGCGGTCGGGGTGCTCGCGTTCGAGTTCATGCAGGATGGCGCCGGTGCGGTCCGTGCTGCGGTCGTTGGCCACGATCAGTTCAAAGTCGGGGTAGTCTTGGGCGAGGAAGGACCGCACGCAGGCGGCGATGTTCGCTTCCTCGTCCTTGGCGGCCACCAGGACGGAAACGCGCGGAGCCGGCGCGGGCTCCCCGGGGTGGCTGGTGGAAGTCAGCACCCGTTCGGTGCGGCCGACCCGGGCGAGCTCCCAGTGCCGGGACAGCCACACCAGCCCGATCACGCCCAGCAACGCCAGCCAAACCACCACCAGGGCGTTCATCGCGCCGTCTCTGTGCCCACCAAGGCCGACACGGCTTCCGCATCTTTGGGCAGGGATTCGGTCAGGTTCTCCGGTCCGCCGGAGGCACGCACACAGACGGTGTCCTCAATGCGGATGCCGCCGAAGGACTCTTTCAGCAAGTCCTCGACCGCGGCCCGGTTCACCGCGTCGGCCAAAGGCAACACCAGATCGTCACGCTGCCAGACGGCCGGAACCAGGTAGATCCCCGGTTCGATGGTCAGCGTCATCCCCGGCGCCAGGTCCCGGTCCAGACGCAGGAACTTGTCGCCAAACTCCGGCCGCCGCTCCCGCCCCGGAGCATAACCGGCCAGGTCGCCGAAGTCCTCCATGTCGTGTACGTCCAGTCCGATGAGGTGCCCCAGCCCGTGCGGGAAAAACAGCGTGTGCGCGCGGCGTTGGGCGAGCTCAGCCGGATCGCCGCGGAGCAGGTCAGCCTGCACCAGCCCCGCGCACAGCATCCGGGTGGCTTCGTCGTGGAGGTCACGGAACCGCCGGCCGGGGACACAGGCGGCCACCGCCGCCTGTTGGGTTCGCAGTACGGTGTCATAGAGCTGACGCTGCATCGCGGTCCAGCTTCCGCTTACCGGAACCGTGCGGGTGATGTCGCACGCATAGCCGCCCGGTTCTTCCGCCCCGCCGTCGATCAGGAGTAACGCCCCCGCGGGCAGACGGTTCGTGTAGCCCTGACTGTGCAGCACCTCCCCGTGAATGGTGATGATCGGCGTGAACGAAGGCCGGCATTCGTGGGCCACCAGCACGGCGGTGAACGCCGCGGCGACGTCGGCCTCCCGCCGTCCAGGGGTGGTCGCCGCCAGGGCCGCGCGCTGGGCTTCCACGTTGACCGCCGCCGCGCGGCGCATCGCCGCCAGTTCGTGGTCGTCCTTCACCAGCCGCAGGTCGATCAGGGCCAGCAACTCGTTCCGCTCCACGGGTTTGAGCCCCACTCGGCTCGCCCACTCCCGCGAGCGCAGGCAGGGCGGGCCGATCCAGCAGGCCGCCCGATCCACCCGCCGCGCCCCGAACCGGTCCAGATCGATCACGTGGGATTCGGGCAGACCGGCCGTCGCCGCCAACACCGCGTCCGCGGGCGTGGCCCCCAGCCACACAGCGTCGTCGGGTTCCGGCGGAGGACGCAGCAGGGTGCAACCGGCCTGTCCGTCGCTGCCAGCCTCGATCACCCAGGCGGCCCCCTCGATCGGCGGGCCGCCGAAATACAAGTAGGAACTCCCCGCCCGGAGAGGATACGTGTTGGCAGCATAGTTCCGTGCCGGCGCGTAGCCGGCCAGAATCACCACTGGGCGACGCAGGTTCGCCGCCAAACGGGCGCGCCGCCGGCGGTAAACCTCCGGCGGCGCGCTCATCATCAGCGCAGGTTCCGCGTTCATGGCGGACAGTATCGCACTTTTGCCTGGGAAAGGAAACCCGGATTAAGACCTGGCGGTCTTCGGCGCGTTCTTACCGCCCCCCCACCAGCGTTTGAGCACCCCCGGGTTCGACGAGGGGGGGGCCGGCTCCTGCCCAGTCCGTCTGTCCTGAGCGATGCGTTTGGCCAGTTCGTGAATGGCCAGGCATGCCGGGCTGTTGGGCGCATCCGTCATGATCGGGTGCCCCAGGTCCAGGGCGGCCGTCACCCGGCGGAAGTCGTTGGGGATCATGGCAAAGGTTGGCCGGCGGAAGTACTGCTCGACGTCCTGCGGGCTGACCCGTTGGTGTTCGGCCCGGCAGCGGTTGAGCACGATTTCGATTTTCTCCGGGTCGGCGCCCATTTCCAACAGCAGGTCGTGGACGCGGGACGCGTTCCGGATGCTCGGGATGCTGAGCTGGGCGACGACCATGATGAGGTCGGCCTGGTTCAGAGCCACCGAGGTCAGGGCGCTGAACGCCCGCGGCAGGTCGACCATCACGTATGGATAGATGGTACCCAGGACGTGGAGGGCCTGCTCCACCCCTTCCGGGGTCACCAGGTGGGAGTCGCTGACCTTGGCTGGTCGACTCAACAGGGCCACGTTGCAGGGCAGTTGGCAGATGGCCGACTCCACCATGGTGCGGTCGATCGCCGCTCCGGTCTCGCAGAGGTCCGCCAGGGAGTACTTGGGCTCACAGTCGAACGAAAAGGCCGCGTCGCCGTATTCCAAATTCATATCGACCAAAGCACAGGCGTGGTGCGTGACTTGGGCCAGTTCCATGGCCAGGTTGCACGCCAGGGTCGTGGCGCCCACGCCGCCGGAGGCCCCCACCACGCACAGCCGCCAGGATTGGTGAGGAACGGCCATCCGCGTCGCCCGGAGGCGCTCGACCGCATTGCGAAAATCTCCCGGGTCAATCGGGGCGTAGACGAATTGCGTGCACCCGGCCCGCATCGCCGTGATGATCGTGCCCGGATCGGTCCGCGTGCTCACCCCGATCACGCTCATGTCGGGCACCTTTCGCACGATATGCTGCACGATCCGCGTGCCGTACTCCACCTCCTGTCCCGGGGTACTCGCCGGAATCTCGGGAGCCGGACTGGCCGGACCGGCCAGCCACTGGCGCGTCGTTGCCTCGGGTGAACCGGAGTCCAGGTTGACCAGTACGATGCCCAACGACTCCTCGAGCAACGCGCTCTCCAATTCCTCCCAGCGCTCGGTTTCCAGCACGAGATTCAGGTCGCTGACCTGACCGATGGCGTCGCGTAACGCTTCCTTCTGTCCCGGTTGGGTGTTGAACACGCCGATGTTCAATCTGCTGTCCATGTGACCCGTCTCCCCGAGCGCATCGCGGCTCCCTCCGCGGCGCGTGGTGCGTAGAGTCCCTCAACAAGCTATATCGGCAACTCCGAAGGGCCGATTGGGCGAAAAGCGGCCGCGTGCTCGTGGACACGACGACACCGGTACGGGGCTCCCCGTACCGGTGTCGTCCAGACGCCGTCGTGTGTTTCGCGTCGCTTACGCCCGCGGATGGGCCTCGTCATAGGCCGCCTTCAGCCGGCGGGCCGTCACGTGGGTGTACACTTGCGTGGTCGAGATCGACTGATGCCCCAGCAGTTCTTGCACGCTGCGCAAGTCGGCCCCGTTGTCCAGCATGTGCGTGGCGAAGGTGTGCCGGAGCGTGTGCGGGCTGATCGTCGGATCCAGGCCCGCCTGGGCGAGGTACTTGTCCAGCTTGCGCCGGACGCTCCGCGTGCTCAGCCGCTGCCCGTGCTTGTTGACGAACAGCGCTTCCTGGTTGAAGTTGGCCGAGCGCGGGTCGCCCTTACGCAAAGCCATGTACTTGTTGATCGCCGCCAGGGCCGTGGGGCCGATCGGCGTGACGCGCTGCTTGCGCCCCTTGCCGCGCACGCGCAGCGCTTGCCCCAACGTGTCCACGTCCGCGATGTTCAGGTCGACCACTTCGCTGACCCGCACGCCGGTCGAGTACATCACTTCCAGCATGGCCCGGTCGCGCGCTCCCAGGAAGGTGCTGTCGTCCGGCGTGCGCAGCAGCGTGTTCACCTGCTCCAGGTCCAGGAATTTGGGCAACCGCTTGTCTTGTTTGGGCGTGCGGATCGAGGCCAGCGGATTGGCCGGCACGTGACCGCGACGCATGCAGAACTTGTAGAAGCTGCGTAGCGTCGCCAGCTTGCGGGCCACCGTTGATTTGGAGTAGTCCAGCTTACTCAAGTGGGCCAGGTAACGCCGGATCTCGTCCGCGTCCATGGCCAGCAGTTTCTGCTTGACGTCGGTGGTGACGGCCACCGCGGTCCCCGCCCCGCCGGCGGCGCCGTACCCGCCCGTAAAGCCGGGCGGCGTCCCTCCGGGCGGGCCGCCCGTTTCGCGGGACGCCTCTCCCCCGCCCAGGTACTCGCAGAACTGGCGCAGGTCCGCCGCGTAGCACTTGGCCGTGTGCGGCGAAAAGTGACGCTCGAAGTTCAGGTAATTCAGGAACTCGCTAATCAAAGGTATTTCGATCATGATCGCAAAACTACCCTCGGCGAATACCTCACGTCGTACTTGGCCGGGTCATCGGCCAAGCGGCGTCTCCGCGCCTGCCCCCGCGTCCCTACGTGACGATCTGATCGAGCTCCATCTCGAGCCGCCGCCCCATCTGATAACTCAGGACCGCGGCGTCAAACCAGTCGAACCGGCAGGTGGCGTCGTTGGCCAGACGGGTGAACGCATCGATCACCTCGGTCTCGCGCCCCGCTTCGTAGCGGAAGACGAAGCGGTCCGAACCTTTCACCAACGACAACTGCCGGATGACGTTCATCGCACGTATATCTATCGCACAGTCGAGGCCGCAACTTCGCACAATTCCCCCGGTGCCGCCATTTCCGTAATGATCGCGTGGCAACAGTAGCGCAAATAGTGGCGCTGACTGGAGCGATACTTCTCCCAACCCCACGGTCCTCCCCCCTCCTGACGATGAGCCGCGAACGCCTTCAATTCGCGGACGACGGACTCGTGCGCGGCGTTGAAGACCCGTTCGGTTTGGGCGAGCGGGACCGCGGCGGACCCGCCCGCAGACCTTCCAAAGGGCCGCGCCTCCGCCACGACAGGTAGCGGAGTGCTGCTCCCGACGGCGCCCTCTCCCCG
>JBGPAW010000240.1:0-6090 GCA_041480905.1 Phycisphaerae bacterium | reverse complement strand
TCACCCTGCCCTCTCCCGGTAGGGAGAGGGGTTCTCGTGCCGCTACTCGTAGGTGAAGAAGCCTTTCTTGGTTTTTCGCCCCAGGCGGCCGGATTGGACCATTTTGCGGAGCAGGGAGGCCGGGCGGTAGCGGTCCAGGCCCAGGTCGCGGTAGAATATACGAATAGAAACCTGGGAGACAAGACGTGAAGGGGCGCGTCTACATCGAAACGACGATTCCCAGCTATTACCATGAGACGCGGCGTACGCCTGCGGCCGTGGCTTGGCGGGACGCCACGCGTCTGTGGTGGAACGAGTGCCGCGTTCAGTACGACCTGTATACGTCCGCCTATGTCCTCCTGGAGTTGGACAAGGCGCCCGCGCACAAAGCCCGCGCTGCCCTCCGGTTGGTCCGGAGCCTGCCCCTGCTCGACGAGCCGGCCGGCTTCGAGGACGTGGTGGCGTACTACATCGAGCACCGGTTGATGCCGGACGATGCCCGTGGGGACGCCGCCCACTTGGCGCTGGCTTCCATGCATGGCATGGATTTTCTGCTGACGTGGAACTGCCGCCATCTGGCCAACGCGAACAAGGTGCGGCATCTCGGTGTGCTGAACGCCCGGCTCGGATTGCCCATGCCAGTGATTACGACCCCGCTGACCCTGATTGCGGAGGATGGCCCATGAGAACAAGACGGTCTTGGCCGGATGATCCGGTGGTCCGCGAAGTGCGCGAGGCTCGCGCCAAGTTGTGGAAAGAGGCCGGCGGAACCATCGAAGGCCTGATGCGGTTGGCCAGGGAACGTGTCGCCCGGCTCAAGAAGGGCAAGGGTAAGACAAGCCGGGGGCCCAAGTCTCCGACTCGGGGGAGTGACTAAACCGGGGTGTAATGGCCATCACCGAGACGGCGACATCTGTAGGCCAAGGATCCGATCCGTACATTTTGCAGATAAGGCTATGACCTATCTCTGCTCGTAGCTGAAAAACCCTTTCTTCGCTTTGCGGCCCAGGCGCCCGGATTGGACCATCTTGCGCAGCAGCGGGGCCGGGCGGTAACGGTCCAAGCCCAGGTCGCGGTGCAGCACTTCCATGATGTCCAGGCAGACGTCCAGGCCGATGAGGTCGGCCGTGTGCAGCGGGCCCATGGTGTGGGCGCAACCCAGGGTAATCACCTGGTCGATGGTCTCGGCGTCGGCGATGCCCTCGTGCAGGCACTCGACGGCTTCGTTGATCAGCGGCATGAGCACGCGGTTGGAGACGAAGCCGGGGTAGTCGTTCACCTTGAGCGGCGTCTTGCCGACGGCTTCGGCCAGGGCGCAGGTGCGGGCGACCGTCTCGGGGGCGGTCTCCAGGCCGATGACCACCTCGACCAGCTTCATCACCGGCACGGGGTTGAAAAAGTGCATGCCGATGAAGCGCTGGGGGTCGCTGGTCAGGGCGGCCAGCTTGGTGATGCTGATGCTGCTGGTGTTGCTGGCGAAAAGGGCGTCGGCGGGGAGCTTGGCGTCAAGGATCTTAATGACTTCGCGCTTGATGTCCGGCTGCTCGGTGACGGCCTCGACCACGAGCTGGACGCCGCTGATGTCCGTCATGGCGTTCATGACGTGGATGCGTTTGAGCGTCGCCTCGGCGTCGGCGGCGGTGATCTTCTCCTTGGCCACCGCCTTGTCGAGCAGGCCCTTGATCTGCGTGCGGGCCCCGTCCAGGGCCGGCTGGTGGGCGTCGAACATGCGCACCTCGAAGCCGGACTGGGCGAAGACCTGGACGATGCCCCGGCCCATCGTTCCCGTGCCAATGACCGCGATCGGTTTGGTTTTATCCGCCATGTGGGTACTCCCTCAATGGATGGGTCTGACAATTGTTTCCGCCGCCCCCGTTGGGGGCTGGCACTTACCACCCTGCTCACCCAGGGCTCGCTACGCTCGCCCTGGGCTTTATTCCGCCGCCTCCTCCGGAGGCTGGGAAGATCGCGCCCCGGCCAGCACGGCTCGGCTGTGCTCCGTCTTGGGCTTTATGCCGGCGTTCCCTTCGGGGACTACCGTGTGCGAGAAAGGATTCTCGCACTAGCGGCGGTGATTTATCCGAACCGCGACCGTCAGGGAGCGGGTTGACGCGCCATACTACCATACCGCTCCCTGACGGTCGCGGTTCGGAAAGGAATTCGTTCCGCCAACGATGACGGACGGCACTAAATCGTCGCTCGCCAGTTTTCCTCGAAGGCCTTCATGACTCCGCGGGCGATGACCAGGCGATGAATCTCGCTGGTGCCCTCGTAGATTTCGGTGATCCGGGCGTCGCGGAGCAGGCGCTCCGCCGGATAGTCCTTGCAGTAGCCGTAGCCGCCGAAAATCTGCACGCAGGCGTGGGCGGCCCGCGAGGCCATCTCCGAAGCAAACAGCTTGGCCATCGCCCCTTCGTATTCGTGGGGCTTCTTCTGGTCTTTGAGCCAGGCCGCCCGATAGATCAGGTGCCGGGCGGCTTCGATGGCGACGGCCGTGTCGGAAATCTTGGCCTGAATGCCCTGGAAGTTGCCGATCGGCTGATTGAACTGCTTGCGTTCGACCGCGTACTGGAGCGATTCGCGCAGACAGGCTTCGGCGATGCCCAGGGCCTGGGCGGCGATGCCGATCCGCCCGCCGTCCAGGGTGGTGAGCGCCACGCGCAAGCCCTTCCCCCGTTCTCCGAGCAGGTTCTCCTTGGGAATCACGCAGTCCTCGAAGAGCAGCTCGGCGGTGGACGTGCAGCAGATTCCCAGTTTCTCTTCCAGCTTGGCCACCTTCAGCCCCGGGGTGGGCTGCTCCACGATGAAGGCACTCAAGCGGCGGCGTTCGTCCTGCGGGTCGGTCACCGCGATCAGAAGGACCACGCCGGCCTCGGCCCCGTTGGTCACGAAAATCTTGGTGCCGTCGATGTGCCAGCCGTCCTCTTTCAGGACGGCCAGGCAGCGCGCCGCTCCCGCGTCACTGCCGCTGCCGGGCTCGGTGAGCGCCAGACACCCGACGGCCTCGCCGGTGGCCAAGCGGGGCAGGTGCTTGGCCTTCTGCGCTTCGGTGCCGAACATGACGATGGGATCGACGCACAAGGAGCCGTGGGCGCTGAGGTGCACGCCCGTGCCGGCGCACCATTTAGAGATTTCCTCGACGACGATGGTCGAGGCGATGCAGCCCATACCCGACCCGCCGTATTTCTCGGGGATGGTGATCCCGTAGAGCCCCATGTCCGAGAGTTCTTTGCGCAGCTCATCGGGGATACGGTGTTCATGGTCGCGGGCGGCGGCTCCGGAAGCGACGGCCCGCTTGGCGAAGTCGCGTAAGGATTGCTGCAAAACCGCATGGTCCTGGTCGAAGTCGTAGTTCATGGTCCGGGCTCCGGGGATTAGTTGGGCAGGTCCAGAAGGGTCCGGGCGATCACCATCCGCTGGATTTCGCTGGAGCCCTCGCCGATCTCGCAGAGCTTGGCGTCGCGCATGAGGCGCTCCACCGGCATGTCCTTGAGATACCCGTAACCGCCGTGAATCTGGATGGCGTCCAGGCAGACGCGGGTGGCCATCTCCGAGGCGTAGAGCTTGGCCATGGCCGATTCGAGGTTGCTGCTCTTGCCGGCGTCCTGCAGGATCGCCGCCTTGCGCACCAGCAGACGGGCGGCATCGATCTGCACAGCCATGTCCGCCAGCTTGAACTGGATCGCCTGGTGCTTGGAGAGGGGTTTGCCGAACTGCTCCCGTTCGGTGGAGTATTTGACGGACTGCTCGAGGGCGCCGCGGGCCAACCCCACGGACAAGGCCCCAATGGTGATGCGCCCGCGCTCCAACACCTTCAGGACGTCGTAGAAGCCCTTGTGCAACTCGCCGCACAGGTTGGCGCGGGGAACGCGGACGTCTTCCAGCGTGAGGGGGACGGTGTCGCTGGCCCGCACGCCCATCTTGTCTTCCTTGGGACCGATCTCCAGACCCGGCGTGTCGCGTTCGACAATGAAGGAGCTGATCCCCTTGGCCTTGGGCGCGGTCGGGTCGGTCCGGGCGTGCACGACGAAGACCCCGGCGCGGTACCCGTTGGTCACGAAGACCTTGGAGCCGTTGAGCACCCAGGTGTCGCCGTCGAGGACCGCCGTGGTCCGCAGGGCCGCCGCATCGCTGCCGGAATTCGGCTCCGTCAGGCACCACGAACCCAGCATCCGGCCCGTGGCCAAGGGCGGAAGGTACTTTTTGCGCTGGGCTTCGTTGGCCGCCACCAGGAGATGCCCGCAGCATAACCCGTTGTGGGCCGCCACCAGGAGCGCGGTGCCGCCGCACTGGCGGGCCAACTCCTCGATGATGACGGACATGCCCAGGTAACCGATGCCGGCCCCACCCAGCTCCTGCGGCACGAGCACACCCAAGAAGCCCAGGTCAGCCAGTTCTTGGACCACCGCCTCGGGGATCAGACCCGTGCGGTCCCACTCGCGGGCGTTGGGGCCGATGCGGTCGGCCGCGAATTTCCGTGCCATGTCCCGAAGCATGATGAGATCTTCGGGAAGCTCAAAGTCCATTGCCTCTGTCATAAGCACTGCCAAGCCTCATTGGGGGGGAGTGAAATGAACGCCTATTCCCATCGGGCGTTCATGATAGCCGTTTTCTCCAACGCCGTCATCTCATAGTTCCAGAAGGGCGCGGGCGATCACCAAGCGTTGAATCTCGCTCGTGCCCTCATAAATCGTGGTCACGCGGGCGTCGCGGTAGAGTTGTTCCACGCGGTATTCGTGGACGTAGCCATAGGCGCCGTGGACTTGCACCGCGCGGTAGGCGATGCGGTTGGCGGCCTCGGTGGCGAACAGCTTGGCCCGGGCACTCGCCGCGGGGTCCACGTGGCCGGCGTCAATCAGGCGGGCCGCCCGGAACATCAGTTCCTTGGCGGCCGTCAATTCCACCGCACTGTCGGCGATCATCGCCTGGATCGCCGGGAAACGCCCGATCAGTTGCCCGAACTGCTTCCGCTCGCGGGCAAAGGAGAGCATTTCGTCGAGACAGGCCTCGGCGATGCCGGTGGCTTGGGCCGCAATACTGATGCGCCCGCCATTCAAGGCGGACAGGAAGACCGACCTCCCCTTGCCGACGGGGCCCACGACGTGGTCGTCGGGGCAGAACACCTCGTCGTAGGCAATCACGGCGGTCTCACTACCACGGATGCCCATCTTGCCGTGCATCGGCCGGCGCTCCAGCCCGGGCGCGTCTCCCGGCACCAGCAGGGCGGAGAAGACTTTGCCCTCCGACGCTGGGGCCGTCCGCACCATAGTCAGGAACCATGCCGCGCTGAGCCCGTTGGTGATCCACATTTTCTCGCCGCTGATTTTCCAGCCGCCCTGGACCTTGACGGCCTTGGTGCGGGCGGCCGCCACGTCGCTGCCCGCGCCGGCCTCGGAGATGGCGAAGGCGGCGAACGACTCGACCGCACCCCAGCGGTTCAACCATTCCGACCGCTTGGGCTCGGCGGCCCAGGCGGCGAGCACGTTGCCCACCATGTTGTGCACGGACAGCGTGACGGCGGCGGCGGGCGAGGCGTAGGCGATCTCGTGGAGAATCCGCAGGTAGGTCTCGTAGTTGCACCCGAGTCCGCCGAGTTCCTGGGGGATGCAGATGTTCAAAAAGCCCATTTCCGCCAGTTGCGGCAGGACTTCCGTCAGTGGCTCCCCCGTCTCGTCCCAACGCCGGTCGCGTTCGAGCAACTGGCTCCGCGCGAACTCGCGGGCTCCTCCGACCAGCAGGTCCTGCTCTTCGCCAGTTCCCACGCGCACCTTGGCTCTTTCCTCTAAAGATCGACGCCGCTGCCGCGAACACCGAACAGCACCGCGCAGCCCGGTGTTCGAGCTTCGATTATAGCAGCATCCCCCGGGGGGACCAAGGGCCCCGATGAGCCCTCGTGCAAGACGCTTACTAATCAGTCCTTGACTTAGGCTACACATTGTGGTATTCTATAGGTATGAAGATCGACGGTCGCACGCTGACGCACGAGGCCAGTGAAACGATCCGCATCCTGGCGGTTCGCCGGGTGCGGGAAGGCGAACGGCCCCGTGCCGTGATGCAGAGCTATGGACTGTGCCGCACCACGATCTACCGTTGGCTGCGGGCCGCAGCGCG
>JBGPAW010000239.1:0-6102 GCA_041480905.1 Phycisphaerae bacterium | reverse complement strand
TCCCTGACGGTCGCGGTTCGGATAAGATGCGATCAGCGGGACGAGCTGCATTAGTACTATAGTCCCGGGGTAAGCTTCATGGGTCGGCGTGCCTTGACCCTCCGCGGTCGAGGGGATACCCTCGTTCGCTGAAAGGAATACCCAGAGGAGCATGCTTATGACGGTCACCAAGGGGCGACGCATCGTCCCCGCCGTGCGGAGCCGGGGAATCAGATACGTCATCCGGGACGTTCCGGCCGGGGGTTGAAGGCCGGGCTGGTCAAGCTAACGCATACGTCGTGTCAAGGGCGAGGCGCGAGGCCAGCCGGTGGGCGGAGTTGGCTGATGGCGGCTAAGGAGATGCGGGCGTGAGACGGTTTTTTCGAGCGGCCCTGGTGTTTCTCGTCCTCGACGGAGGCTTGGGCGTCGCCCAAGCTTTTGGGCAGCAGGGCGCAGCCAGTCCGTCGGGCGGGCTGAGCAACCTCTTCGATCACTTTGTGGTCAGAGGCGGGTGGATCACGTGGTTCGTGTTGATCCCGCTCTCGGTGACCACCGCCGCTCTGACCTTCGAGTATTGTTTGTCCATCCGACGGGCCACCGTCATTCCCGGTGCCGTCGCAGACCGCCTGACCGAGCTGCTGGAGCAGAGACGGTACGGCGAGGCGGTGCAGTTTGCCGCGGACAACGACAGCGTGCTGGCCCACGTGATTCAAGGCGGGCTGGCTCAGGCGGCTAATGGATACCCCGCGATGGTGCAGGCCATGGAGGAAGTTCTCGAAGAGCGCGCCGCGCATCTGATGCGTAAGATCGAATACCTGAACATCATCGGGAACGTCAGTCCGATGATCGGGTTGTTCGGCACGGTCGTGGGCATTATCCGGCTGTTTGGGTCGATCGGGAGTTTCGCCGGCAAGCTCGACGCCGGCGAAGTCGCGGCGGCTTTGTCCATTGCCCTGGTCGCAACCTACTGGGGACTGCTGGTGGGCATTCCGGCCTTGAGCATTTTCGCCCTGTTCCGTAATCGCGTTGAGGCGTTGACTACGGAATGCGCGGTCGTGGCGGAACGTTTGGTGGCGGTCTTCCGGCCGGCACCACCCATCCCGACGGGTGCTGCATCGGCTGTAAGCCGCGAGCCGCGGACTCGCAAACCTCTCCCGGAGATGGCGGCCGCCGCGCCGGCGGCCGGAGCACCCTCACGGGAAGAAAGCTGAGCCCGCCCATGCGTTTGCCCCGGAACATCCGGCCACGCCGTCCCCCCGCCTTCAACGTGACGTCGATGATCGACATTGTGTTTCTGCTGCTCGTTTTCTTTGCCCTGGTGACCCGGTTTGCGTCGGCGGAGAACGTACCCCTGGAGTTGCCCAAACCGGAACACAGCCGGGCGCAGGATGTGCAATTGAAAGACCGGGTGGTGATTAACTGCCGGTGGGTTGATGCGGACCGACCCGAAGGCGGCGTGATCTACAGTGCCGGTCCGCTTCCGCCCGAACCCCTGGAGCGGATCGGCGAACGTTTGGGGAGGGCGAAGCGCATGGAACCAGGTCTGAAAGTCGTCATCCGGGCGGACCGCCGCCTGCCGTTTGCCGCCGTGCGGGCGGTGATGCGCGTGGCGGCTGAGAACGAGATCGAAATGATGAATCTGGTGGCCCTGGCGGGCGATGGGGAGTAACCGATGTTCAGCCGCCCCCGGAACCAGCGTGAGCAAAGAGCCGGGTGTCCCTCCCTGATCCTCCGTCGTCGGGGGCGCCAGGTCAGCCTGACCACGCTGACGCCGAACCTGGTCTCCATGATCGACGTGACGTTTCTGTTGCTCATTTTCTTTGCGCTGACCGCGACGTTCTCTAAACCCGAGGGCCTGTTCGCCGCGAAACTCCCACGCACGAGCGGGACCGGCTCGGTCGCCCTGCCGCTCAGCCCCATCATCGTCCGCCTGACTCCGGCGGACGAGGGCTGCCGGATTCGCCTCGATAACTTCACCGCGGCACCAACCTCTTTCGGGGACCTGACCGTTTTCTTGAAGAATCTGCAGGGCAACCCCGGATTCGACGACCAGACCCCCGTCGTGATCATGGCCGACGATGATTTGGCCTGGGACCACGTCGTGGGCTGTTGGAACGCGGCGGTGCGGGCCTCGTGCAAGAACATCGCCTTCGGGGCCGGCCGATGAAACGGCGCGGACATCCGTCACCCGACGCGAACCGACGCCTCATTTCCGAGCCCCGAGCGCCGGCGAGGGGACCGAAAACCCGTCGCTCGCGCTCCGGGCTCGGTTTGATGATCGCGGATCGAGCACACCTCTTTCGAATCGTGGCGGGGTTTGCCTTGGTCCTGGCAGTGCCAGCGCCAACGGCCCGGGCGGGCGGACCGGAGGACCGTCGTCTGGATGCCGGGCAGTTCCGCAAGGGCCTCAAGGACCGGGGGCTGACCGATCTGCTCGAACTCTACTTGAATGAGGTTCCGCCCGCCGATCCGGTTGAGGCGCTCCTGTTGGAGCGCGACATCCGCTTGGCCCAACACACCGATCCGGCCCGCTCCACCACGGAGCGCCGCCATGCCCTGCTCGAAGCGGACCGTCTGCTGGAACGCCTCATCGCGGAGCATCCCGACGATTTGCGGGCCTTCGACTGGCGGTTGGAACTAGGCCGGTCCCTGCTGCAGCGGGAAGCCGAACCTTACTACAGCAGTATTCTCTATCGGGGCGGGACGGCCGCCGAGCGACGGTCGTTGGCCGAGGTGATGGAACGTGCCCAAGAACTGTTCGGACGCCTGCGGGTGGAGCTAGCCCGCGAATTGGATCGGCTCGACCGGATCGCGGCGCCGACCTATGAGCGTTTGGAGCTTTCCGGCTACATCGAGCGCATCGAGCACATGGTTCCCCAGGCCGAGTACATGGAGCGCTGGGTCCGTTTCTATGGCGCGCTGGCTCGCGAACCGAACGATCCGCTGCGGGCCTCCGAGCTCGGCCAAATCCTGGATGAGTTGAAGAACCGCTCCGGCCTGCTGGACAACCCGCACAGCGTGACGCACGTGCAGGCCCAGACGCTGCTGCTGGCCGGCATGGCCGCCCGGCTGATGGGCGATGCGGTCGCGGCCACGGGATACCTCGAGACGGCCCTTGCCACCGTGCGGCGGATCAACGATGAGCAGGAACGGGCGGACCTGAGTTGGGTGGTGCGTCTGGCCCTGCTCGAAACGGTTCGGGTTCATCGGGACGATCATCGTTTTGATCTTGCCCAACGGGCCTTGCGCGAGTTCGAGTCCTACGTCGAAGCTACGGCGCCGGAAGACTTCGGGCTACGCCTGGTGCTGGCGTTGGCGGAGAGCAGCGTCCGGCAGGAGCAGGCCCGTCTGGCCCGCGCCAACGGTGACCGGAAGGCGGCGGAGCAGTTCGAGAACATGCGCTACGAGCCTCTGATGAAACTGGCCCGTGAGCGGCCTGCGGCGCGGGACGAGGTTTATGCCTCGATGTACGGCTTGATGGAAGCCCAAGTCCAGGTCACCGAACTGCATCCTTTCGCCGGTGGGGCGTTGATCGCCGGACTCTTGAACGACGCCGCCACCCTCAGCGGGGAGATCAGCGCCGCCCGGTCGGGCGGTGAACCGACCCTGTCCTCCCCGATCGAGGAGTTGGAGGCCCGGCGCCTCGCCGCGTTGGACCGGGCCATTGAGGCGGCCCAGTACTTCTACGAATCCCCGCAGGGGGTCCCCGCGGATCTGTTGCCCGAGATGGTCTATAACCTCGGCGTCGCCCAATGGCAGCGAGGCCGGCGCCTGGAGGCGGCGCGCATGTTCCTGGCGGTGGGGCGTGATCACCCGCAATTCCCGCAGGCGCAGTGGGCCGCCACGGCCGCTGTGCAGGTCGCCTCGGAGCTGGCGGAAGACCCGTCGCTCCGCAGCCGACCCGAAATCCAGACCCTGTACTTGGAAGCGCTTCGCGTGCTGACCGGGAACTTCCCCCGCAGCGACGACGCGCGTTACTGGCAGTTTTTCCTGGCCCAGTTGCTGCAAGAGCTGGGCCGGTACGAGGAAGCGGCCGTCGCCTTCGCCCAGGTCGATGCGGGGCATGAGTACTACGTGCAAGCGGCGTTTCTCCGCGTGCGCTCCCAGGCGGAAGCCCTGCGCGAGTATGCGGTCGATTCGTCGGCCGACGCCGCGGACCTGGCCCGGCGGGTCGCGGCGGTCGTCGAAGGGGCCGACGCGCTCCTCGGCCTGGCAGACGCCGCCCGAAGCAACGGCTTCGATGACACTCTCCTGCGCAGTTTCCTGGCTGAGGGCGAGTTGCTCGCCGCCGAAGCCCTGCTCCATCTGGGAAAAGAGTCGGCGCCCAAGAGTTTGGCGCGACTGGAGGGCTTCGAGCAGGGCTATCGCGGGCAACCTCGGCTCCTCGGACGGGTGCTCCGCGTCCGCATCCTGGCCTACGAGCAGCTCGGTCGCCTGGACGAGGCCGAGCGGACCTTGCCTGAGTACGTCCGCAGCGATCCGGACAACGCCGGGGCCACGTTACAGGCCCTGTTCGAGTCCCTCCGCGAGGAGGTTAGCCACCTGAAAGCGCGCGGGCAGGAGGAGTCCGCCAAGAGAAAAGCGGCATCGGCCCTGCTGTTGGCCCGCCAGATCGACCAGTGGGCCTCCGCCGATCCGGCGCGCGTGCGTCCCGACCAGAAACGCGCCATGGACTTGCAGTTGGCCCAGGCCCTGCTCCAGGCCGAACAGTACGACGAAGCCGGACGGGCCTTCGCCGAGTACCTGTCCGTCAAGGGGGCTACCGAGGATGTCCGGGCGATTTACGGTCACGCCGAGTGCCTCTATCAGCTCGCACGCTACGAACAGGCACTCTCCCTGTTCCATCAGGTGGACCAGGCCTTGTCGGCCGGTGATGAACTATGGTTCAAGGCCCTGTTGCGTGATCTGCAATGTCGCACGCGGTTGAAGCACCCGCCCGAAGGCATCATCCAGGTCATCCGCCAGCAGAAGTTTCTCCACGACGATCTGGGCAGCCCGGAACTCCGCCGCGAGTTCGAGGTCCTGCTGCGAGAGAACGAGAAGCGGGTGCGCTCGCGCCCCGAGTAGGGCTCGCATGCCTCGGCCGTCGCCAGCGCAAGCATTGACAAGTGGCCACGTTCGATTGATCCCGGCGTCGTCTCAGCCTGGAAGGCTGGGCGACAGTAGTCCCATGAAAGGCTGTCTCCTGCCCGACGGGATGATCAGCGTACCAGCACCGTGGACTTGCCCTCGACCAGGAGGTCGAAGAGGAACTCCACGTCCGGGTTGGGCAAGCGGATGCAGCCCAGGGACATGTTTTGGCCGATCGACTCGGGCTCGATGGTGCCGTGGATGCCGTAGCGGACTTGGCCGACGGCGTCGCCTTCCACCCCCAGCAAGCCGATCCAACGTTCCCCGAGCGGGTTCTTCGGGTCGTCGGCAGCGATGATGTCGCCGCCGCGCGGGGGGTAGTAGGTCGGGTTGAGGAGCTTGTCGCGGACCTGCCACTTCCCGGCGGGCGTGCTGTCATTCTGTCCGAGACCGATCTTGAAATGCTTCACCAAGGTCGTTTGCAGGAAGACGTCCATATCGAACGTGTCGCGTTGAATCACCGCGTGGAAGGGCCCTTGCGGCACTTTGATCCGCTGTCCGGCGCGAACCCGGTTGACGTCGGGGAGGTGGTTGATCCGGGCCAGCAGGGCGCTGGTCACGTCGTAACGCGCGGCGATTTTGGCCAGCACCTCCCCCGGCTGGATGACGTAGGCCGAGACGAGCGGATCGTCCGGGGTGATCGTCGCGGAGAAGATGGTCTGGTCGGCCAGTTGGGACAGGGTGGTCCGCGTCTTGGCCAGGTCCTCGGGGGGCAGACCTGAGGCCAGGGCCTCGCTGAGCTTGGTCCGGGCCTCGAGGGTCTCGCCCCGGTCATGGGCGGCGAACCCGGTCTTCCTCAGGGCGACGGCGCGGGAGTAGTCCTTCGGCCCGGGCGCCACGGTGGGCCCCGAGGCGGTCGGGGCGGGGTGGTCGGCCGCAGCGCGGTCGGACCCACCGGCGAGGCCGCCATCCGCGGGTCTCTCGGAGATGAGCCGCGGCGGCGGGCGGTTCTCCCGCGGCGGCGAAGCGGTCGGGGCGGCGTCGCGGATCGGT
>JBGPAW010000238.1:0-6110 GCA_041480905.1 Phycisphaerae bacterium | reverse complement strand
CGTCCCGGTCCATCGGGGTTCCTCCTGTTCCAGATGACAGAATAGCGCCTCATGTGCAGGAGTATCCCCTCTCCGCGCGCTTCGCGCCATTAAAGTGGGGCGCGAATTTTTCCAGGGCGCCAAGAGATATGGCCAGACCCCCGGCGGCGGCGACCTAACGAGGATAGCCCGGCGCGTTCGTTATGCAACACGCCCCGTACCAAAGACTTACGTGCTGGGTTTCTCGGCGAGCATGATGACCAGCCCGCCATCATCTCGATCCAGCGCCCATTTCTTGCTTGGCCACCACACCGCAAAGCACTTGTAGAGACCCAGCGCCAGCTTGCTTTTGTTCTTCCGTTCATACCACGGATCGAGGCGGGTCATCGCCACCGGCGTCAAACCGCAACCCAGACACAGATCAAACAGCTCCCGTTCCGCCACCGGACGCTGGGGTGGATACTCCTGGGTCGTCTCGTAGCGAAAGCACGCCCACCAGTTGACCGGCGAATCCGCCGGGGCGCCCACGCATACGTAGCGGCGGCTCATCCGCATGTGGGCGCGCAGGACTTTCTCCTTTTCCGCTCCGAAGAAATGCTCGATCAGCCCCATCGAGATCACCAGATCCGGGGGCTCCGTGGGTTCGTGCTCGAACATGTCGCCCAGGACACACGTGGCGCCGGGCGTGCGGGCGAGAACGCCTCGCGCCTTCTGGATGGCCGCTTCGGAGTAGTCCAGCAGCGTATACGACTTGCTGAACGGGGCCAGCAACATGCCGAGGCCCCCGGCCCCACCGATCTCCAGCACCCGTATCTCAGACAACGGCAGCCACCGCAACAGCCAAGCCCGTAGGAAGTAGTTGAACGGGTACGGGTACGGCAGGAGCGCGTCGGCCAGCTTCCGCTCATACCATGTGAGCGCCAGACCGTCCCCTCGGGGCGTATCACTCCACACGGCGTCCCACGTCTCGCGGTGGGCGTCGGACGCCCGAGCTTCGCCATCTGCACGGTTGTGCTCGTCCACGTATGATCCTCCCGCGCCGGATGTTGATCGGCCCGGGAGCGTACCCCGAACCTAAACCGTCCGCCGGTTGGCCAGCACCTCCGCGATGCGCTCGGCCGCCCGACCGTCCCACTTCTCCGGTACGAACCCGTCCGCCACCGCCGTGGAGCGGCAGCGCCGGTAGGCCGAGACGATCCGGTCCGGGTCGGTGCCCACCAGCGTATTGGTGCCGCGCGTGAGGGTGATGGGTCGTTCGGTGTTCTCGCGCACCGTCAGGCACCACACGCCCAGAATCGTGGTCTCCTCCTGCATCCCGCCCGAGTCGGTCAGGACGACGGCGGCTCGGGCCATCAGCTTAAGGAAGTCCAGGTACCCCATCGGCTCCACGATCCGCAAACGCTTCATCTGCTGGAAGCGTTCTGCCAAACCCAGCCGGGATAGGTTGTGCACCGTGCGCGGGTGCATCGGAAAGACCGTCGGCAAGTCCTCCTGAATGACCTCTAACGCGTCGGCGATCCGGCCGAACGTCTCCGCCTCGTCCACGTTGCTGGGCCGGTGCAGCGTGACCACGTTGTACCCGCCGGCTTCGAGGCCCAGGTCCTGGAGCACCGTCGAGCGTGCCGCCTTGGCCAGGTTGGCCTTGAGCGTGTCGATCATCACGTTGCCCACGAAGTGTACCTTCACCTCGGAGATGCCCTCGCGGCGGAGGTTCTCCAGCCCGCTCGGTTCGCTGACGAAGAGCAGGTCCGATATCGCGTCGGTCAGCAGACGGTTGATCTCCTCGGGCATGGTGCGGTCGAAGCTCCGCAACCCGGCCTCCACGTGGGCCACCTTGACCCCCAATTTGCAGGCCACCAGACCACAGGCGATCGTGCTGTTCACGTCGCCGACCACGACCACCCAGTCCGGCTGCTCCTCCAGGAGGACCGGTTCAAAGCGGCGCATGATCTCCGCGGTCTGCGCGGCGTGACTGGCCGACCCGACCTCCAGATTGATGTCCGGCTCGGGTATCCCCAGGTCCTCAAAGAAGAGCTGGCTCATCCGCTCATCGTAGTGCTGACCCGTGTGAACGATCAGCGACTGGATTCGCCCGGTCTTGGCGAACGCGTTCACCAACGGGGCGATCTTCATGAAGTTGGGGCGCGCCCCGCAGATATTCATCACCTTCAGCATGCCCGTGCTCCGGACCGCCGGGGACCGGCCCTTCCGCTCAGCGGGCAGACTCCGTCCCCGTCAGCCGTCATGACGCCTTGGCATAACTCCTTGCCAATGCGCGGCTTACGAGGTTTTGGGCGATTCCATCGCACAGCCCGGCATTATATCGACCCTCTCTGCCCCGGGCTAGCCTGGATTCTTCGAGCTGGAGCAAGGAGAGGTTTTTGAGTGCGTGGGGCATCCTGAGCGGAGGGGCTTGTAGCCCAAGCGGGCCGAGCCAACGCCGGAAACCCCCTTTCCCCAACGAGCAAGCCGACGCCTTGGCGGTGCTGCCGGACCTGACCGGCGACGCTCACGTAACTCGCGCACAGAAGGACACTTCCTGCACCGCCGTGCATCGCGGTGCCGCGAAAGTGTCACCGCGCCACGCTGGACTCGAACCTGCAACCTTCGGTTCCGTAGACCGATGCTCGCCGGACGGGGCGCCTTGTCCCATAAGCGCTTACGACACGCCGGAAAAAAGCTTACCGTCCTGCTTACCGGTTTTTCCGCCAAACGACCCCGACTTGGCGGCGGTGGTGACGGCTTGGCCGACGCTTCCCGACGCCATCCGGGCGGGCATCCTGGCGATGGTCAAAGTGGCGCGAGGCCGGCCTTGAACCCGTCGCCGTCGCGCGGCAGACGTTCGGGAAGGGGGGTGCGAATCTCCGGGACGGCCAAGGCGTGGACCGTTGCACCAGCCGCACACACGCGGGCGCAGGTTTTTACGAAAGCCCCCATTTTAACATTCCCCTATGAAACTGAGGCGCTGGTACATGCACCTGCAGGGGTAGTTAAGCGCGCATACTAGGACGCAGGCCGGGAGCGGCGCCGCGCTCGGGGCCGGGCATTTTCCGACCCGCTGAAAACGAGCTTGGCGCCTGCGGGCGCGACAGTATCCTGAGTGCCCGGGACGGCCGACCGATCATCGGCCAAGCGTCACCCGGTTCGTCGGTATCGCACGATCCGCCGACGGACCGTGTGACGGCCCGAAAGGATCGTGCAGCTTGTCAAACCCGCCGATTGCCCGTTTCCTGGAAGTCGTTGACCAAGCGTATCAGCAGGAACTCTGTCCACACACTCGCCCCGACGGCACGGCGGCTCGGGGACCGGCAACGCCGATCGAGAATTGGGGCGTGGTCATGGAGGCCCGCGACGCGGCGGTAGCGTGGGCGGCGGAGGCGGCTGCTGCGCGGGAACTAACATGAGCCGGATCGGTGACTGGATCGTGCGGCGGAGAAAGGCACGCGGCTGGACCCGCGCCGAACTGGCCCGCCGCCTGGGCGTCGCCTGGCAGACCCTCTGGCAGTGGGAGACCGGGCGGCGTATTCCGCGGGCGGAGAGCGAGGCCCGCCTGGTGCGCGAACTGGAGAAGAAAAAGCTGAAAGTCGAAAGTCAAAAACGGAGGTGAACCATGCTATTGATTAAGGTGCTGGCGTTATGGATCGTGGGGGTAGCCGATGGTGAACCATCGCTCGCCGGGATGATGATTATGGGCTTGGTGGTGTGGAGCGCGGTTTTCGGCGGGATCGGCGCCGCCATCGGCGGCCCCAAGGGCCTGCTGTCCGACGGCATCATCTACGGCGTCCTGCTGGGCCCCTTGGGCTGGCTGGTGGTGCTGCTCAAAAAGCCCACCGCGGCGGCCGTGGTGCAACGCGAACGGGAACTGCAACGCGAACGGGAATTGCAACGCGAACGGGAATTGCAACGCGAACGGGAGATCGAACCGGAACGAAAAGAAAGGAAATGAAGTAAATGGACTCGAAAGGATCGTGCAGCTTATCAAAGACACCGATGGCCCGTTTCCTGGAAGTCGTTGACCAAGCCTATCAGCAGGGGCTCTGTCCACACACCCGCTCCGATGGCACGCCGGCTCGCGGACCGGCCACGCCGATCAAGAACTGGGGTGTGGTCATGGAGGCCCGCGACGCGGCGGCGGCTTCCGTGGTGGGGATCAACCGGCCGGACCTGGAGTCGAAGATCCTCGAGTTGTATGAGAGCGTGCGCACCCTGCTGCTGTTGGGCCCCGACGCTGGAGTTCCACCGCTGGTTGTCCCGAGCAAGGCCCCCCCGGAACTCCTCGAGTCCATGAGACGTGAGCACGCCACTCAACGGCGACAGGTTGAACGAGAGCGCGACGAAGCTGAGGCCCGGTTCCATCGCGCCCTATACGCCCTCACGCCTTATCGCCTCTACGTCCCCACGGCGCAAACACCAAGGGACGAAGCTCCGCCGGACGCGCCCGTACTCACCCCCGCGACCGCGACAGACGCCAACAAGCCCCCGGCGCGGCCTTCACCCGACTTCCGCAGCGTGCATTGGTACGGCACCGTCTACGCTTTCACCGCGACACAGGCGGCGATTGTGACCCTGCTCTGGAAAGCGTGGGAGAACGGCACGCCGGACGTTGGCGCAGATACCCTCTTGGAAACCGTTGACGCCGAAACAAGTCGGTTGGTGGACATCTTCCGCGACCACCCCGCGTGGGGGACGATGATCGTCGATGGGCAGACCAAGGGGAGCAAACGGCTCGCAGGTCCGCCAAAATCCTGAAAAAATCCCAAATACACCGGAAATACAACCCTACGTACAAGGCTGTCACAACGCACCCCATGCCATACTTTGGGCATGGAAACTCAAATCCTTCTTAACGTTCACGGACTGGCGCGACGGCTTAACCTGCCGTGCAAGTGGCTTAGAGGCGAGGCAGAGGCAGGGCGGATTCCATCCCTGCGAGTTGGCCGACGGCTGCGATTCAATCTGACAGCCGTAGAACACGCCTTAGCTCGGCGAGCGGCGAAGGGGGGTGCGTAATGACCAGCCCCTTGACTCCCACCCCCGACGTTCCGCCGGACCTGGCCCTACGCCCACGAGAAGCGGCGATGGCGCTGGCCGTCGATGCCCGGGCCCTCGGGCGATTGCTCGGCCTGAGCGTGAGGACGATCCGGGCGATGGACTGCGCAGGGAAACTGCCGCGCCCCCTGCGGTTTGGTCATTCGGTACGCTGGCGTGTCGATGAGGTCCGGGCTTGGTTGGCGGTGGGGGCACCTGATCGGCGGAGTTGGGAAGCGCGGAACCGGAGCCGCTTCCCGTCCGACTTCATGTTTCAGCTCACCAAGGCCGAGAAGGCTGAGGTAGTCACAATTTGTGACCACCTGCAACGGCTCAAGTTCTCTCCGGTGTTGCCGTGGGCGTTCACCGAGCACGGGACCATCATGGCGGCGAATCTCCTCAACTCGGCCCGCGCGGTCCAGGTGAGCATCTACGTGGTCCGGGCCTTCATTCACCTGCGGAAAATGCTCGCTTCGCACGCCGACTTGACCCGCAAGCTGGATGCGCTGGAGAGGAAGTACGACGCTCAATTCCGCGTGGTGTTCGACACGATTCGTAGGCTGATGGCTTCCCCACCGGAGCCGAAGTGCCCACCAATGGGCTTTGGCGCCATAGCGGAAGGACGCAAGAAAGCGTAGGTGCAAGATGGCGCGAATCTTCAAGCAGCGCTGGACCAAGGCCCGACCCGACGGGCGACGGGGCACGAAGCAATCCCGCAAGTGGTACGTGGAGTACCGCGACGCCGACGGGATCGTGCGACGCGTGCCGGGGTACACCGACCGCAAAGCGCCGGAAGCCCACGCGGCGGACCTGGAACGGCAGGCGGCCCGGCAGGCGTCGGGACTCATCGACCGCTACGCCGAACACCGCAAGCGACCGCTCACCCAACACGTCGATGATTGGCAATCCGCGCTTGCGGCCAAGGGTGCGAGTCGCGGGCATATCGCCACGACCGTCCCGCGGGTCCGCAAGGTGCTGGACGGATGCGGGTTCACCTTCTGGCCCGATCTGTCCGCGTCGCGTCTGCAAGCCTACTTGGCGGAGCTGCGCAACGGTCGGACGGACAAGCCGGGGCTGAGTGTGCAGAGCATCAACTTCTACCT
>JBGPAW010000237.1:0-6112 GCA_041480905.1 Phycisphaerae bacterium | reverse complement strand
TCGACGAACTATCGGTGGCACTTCACCATACCCTCCGGCATTTGCGTCGGTCCCAAGCCAAGCTCCGGTGGTGCGTTCACCAATCGGAGTTGCCCCCCCTTTTTACCCTGACTATTGCATTATTTATGCAGATATCAATAACTGGCGGTCGATCTCTCGTGCTCGCTGAATCAACTTGTCCGTGCGCTCTGGGAGACTCGCCGCGGCCTCACGTAGTTACGCATACACCGGCGGCTCTCCTTCGCCAGCCTTCGACTTCTGAGGGATTGGCGAGTTGATCGCCACCCAGAAGCGATCCTGAAGCCACTGCTCCAGGTCGGTGTCGAAGGCTTGAAGCTCACCGTGAGGCATCCCCTGGAGGCGAAGGTCCGGCCCGATCTTGCTCCAGAACTCGCTGATGGTGTACGCGTTTTTCTGCAAGACGTCATGGGTGTTGCGGCGTTCATCGCTGTCGGAAGGGTATTCGGCGTGCTGCTCGGCGAGCTTGTCGAATTCGTGGATCAAGGTTTCGAGCGGACCGCGCTCGGCCACTTTGTGCGAAACGGACATGCTGAACCGTCCTTAGCCCGGGCTGTCAATTTCAGCGGCCCGCTACGGCGCGCAGTTGCCCCACGCGGCGTGGACCAGGCTGCCGTCGGCCCCGCCGACCGTCCCGTCCTCATCGAGGTCGCTGCGGCAGTTCGCGGTCCCCCAGTTGGCGTTGATCGAGCTGCGGTCGGCCCCGCCGACCACCCCGCTGCCGTCAACGTCGCCGAGCAGCCCGCGGACGACGAACACGTCCGTGCCCGGCGGGTTGCCGGTGATCGGGTTCAGGTCGAATCGATAGGTGGCGGCGTTCTCCAAGGCCGGAGTGAAGGTGCAGCGCAGATCGCTCCCCCTGGGGTGTGCAACTCATCACCGAGATTCCGTTGTACGGGACGAAGCTCGGCGGGCCCGGGCAGGTGTTGTCCCACGCCAGCGTCGGGGTGCCGCTCGGCGGACAGTCGAAGGGGAAGTCCAAGCGCCAAATGCGGCCCCAGCGCGGCTCGGAGCCGCCGCTGTTGAGCACCAGCTCACACCGTCCGCCCGCACTGGCCGCCGTGCCCAGAAACCGCGGCTCGATCGTCTCGCACTCATCGGGTACGCTGTTGCCGTTGCAATCGGCGCTGGTGCCGCCGGTGATGTCGCATTCGTCGGGGAGAGCGTTGGGCTGGCAATCGAAGCTGGTGCCGACGGCGATGTCGCAATCATCCGGCACCCCATTGGCATTACAGTCCGTGCTGGTTCCGGCGGCAAGGTCGCACTCGTCGGGCGTACCATTGGAAGCGCAGTCGTCACTGGTTCCAAAAGCGATGTCCAGGAGGTCGGACACGCCGTTCGAGTTGCAGTCGCGCCAAAACTCATACGCGCCCATGTCCACCACGGGACCGGTTCCGGTTCGACCATCAACGAGGCGGCCCCCGCCGGCCAAATCGTGGGGTATCGGCTCGAAGGTCTGCCCGTCTCCGTCGAGGTCGTAGAAGTCGCGGGGGAGGGCTTCGTTGTCGCCGCGGTCTATGCACGGTGAGTTGAAAGAGAGGGTGAGGTCGTCATCTTCGGTGCCAGCAACATTGTCGTCACCGTCCAGGTCAGCGAAACGCGGATCGTCGCCGATGTTGCCGACACCACCCAGCGTGCCGGTCCATCCCTGGATGCAGGAATGATTCACAACGAGTCGCCTGGCACAAGGGAGGGCGTAGATTTGCTGCTCTTCCTCCGTACCGAACGTAGCGGTGTTTCCCCAGAAGATGCAGTTGAGCAGCGTTGGGCTGCTGTAGCACTCTTTGTGAAGGCCCCCGCTCAACTGACCCGAATTCGCCGCGAACGTGCAGTTGACCAACGTCGGGCTGGAGCCATTGTAATTGTACATTCCCCCTCCATCCGCCCCCGCCGCATTCCCGGTGAAAAGACAGCCGGTGAGCACGGCATCACCGTACTCGAAGTTATACATGCCGCCGCCACCACCGCCCGAGCGGTTCCCCACAAAGACACAATTCACCAAACGCGGGCGCCCCCCGAAGTTATAGATGCCGCCCCCTGTACCGGCGGCCGAGTTGCTAACGAATCGGCAGTTGATAAGCGTTGGGCTGCCCTCGTTTGCTATCAGAAGCCCGCCGCCGCGTTCCTGAGATTCCCCGCCCTCCGCATTCCCGCCGGTGATCATGAAGCCGTCCAGAAAGGCAGTTTCAAACACCCCGTCCGCGGTGACAACGTGATAGCTGTTGTCGCCGTTGTTGGTGAAGTTGGGGCCGTCGTCTCCGGTGAGGTCTCCGCTCAGGATGCTGTGGTACGTGCGTGGGTCTCTCTGGCTTCGCTCGGTCTCTGTGCCTGTGAAGCCGCCGTAAATTGCCACGCCGTCGTGCAAGTAGAAGCTACCTGCCCGATCACCCGTGCCACGGTCGGGCTCATACGTCCCGGCAGCCACCCATATCTCACAGGCATCGCCGTTGGTTGCGACATCGGCCAAGGCATCCTGAACATCGCTGTACGCGGTTGCCCAGGTCAAACCATCGCCGCCGACAGGCGCGGCTGTGTCCACGTGCAACACTGCTTGCGCCTGGATCGCGAGCGGCATGCCAGCGACCGCGATTACCCCAATGAAAATGGGCGCTGCTTGGAGTAGCCGTCTGCGTGAAGAGTCAGAGTTTCCGTCTGCGGACATGGCGCACCTACTTTCACCGGGCCGGATCAGCTGGCACGGCGTGGTAGGTGCTCCACGAGTGCCAGCGGACCCGCTTGGCGGTTTGCAACGCCGCCGTCCCGGTTCAAGGCTGGATTATACCGCATGGAGACCGGCGCGCCGAGGGTGAAGAGTTTTCGGACCCGCCCCCCTTCCCCCCGCGCGGGATTCTGCAAGACTCCGGCCGTCGGCGGCGATGGACCCCATGCCCAATGTATCACCACTTCTCACGTTCGCAAGAGTACGTCCAGGAGGTGTTTTCGGAAGTCGGACAGCAGCCGGTGGAAAGCCGCGATACGCGCCAGGCTCAGATAGCCCGCCGCCCGAAGCGCCCCCACTTTGCGGCTGGCCCCCAACTCCTGGATAATCCGGTCGAGTTCGGCGGTTTGTTTCGGGTCCGTCGCAAACGCGGTCAAGTCCTCGATGGTCATGCGCTTGAGCCGATGCCGCAATTCAACCGCTTCGTGTCGCACTTGCCAGATCGGATCGGGCGGGCGTTCCCAGTTGGGGATTCGCCGGCATTGCGTCGAGTCGTGTTCAGGCGCGTCCATCGCTCCATCCTACGCTAGCGTCCAAGCCTTGCATGGGTGGGTTTTCCATTTTTTTTCCCAAGGCTGCGCGCCGAAGGTATCCAGTTGGCGATGGGTCCCATCCGCCTGTGCCACCCCCCGCCGGGGGGCCTCGGACGCCCGCGCCGAGCCGGTCGCCGGGTCGGTTCGACAACCAGGGAGGGCGCGGGGGTCCGGCTCACTCGCTCGCCTTGCCGGCCGAGGCCCGGACCATCGCCAGGATGCCCGCCCGGATGGCGTCGGGAAGCGTCGGCCACGCCGTCACCACCGCCGCCAGTTCGGGGTCCGTAGGGCTGGTTTCCGGGGTCGATTTAGTGCAGTTTTCACGACAGTGGCCGGTTTCGCCTTGGGCGACGTTTTGCGTAACCAGCGTATCTACAACGGGTTGCGGCGTTTCCGGTGTCTGCCCCGACAGGGGTTCGAGCCCCTTGGGGGTAGTCCAGGAAACCCGTTTTTCGACGCCGAGAGGCGGCCTGTTTTCAATTTTTAGTGAAAAAGGTGAAAACTCGAGAGGATTTCACGGTACACACAGGTAATCTGCACGCCTTCTGGGACGTGGCGTCAGAACGGCCCGCCGGTCTTCCCAACCGAACAGCGTTAGGCTGCTCGTTGCTTCATCCGATCCGACCGTCCTTGTTGATGTCCTCCCCGAAGTGCTGCTCAAGTCGCACGACCAGGGCGTTGAGCACTTGTTGGGTTCGCCGCAACTCGTTTTCCAGGGCGACGACCCTCGCGTCCAGGCTCTCGGTCTCGGTCCGCTGGTTGCTGATCTGGCTTTGCTGGATGAGATCCCAGAAGAGGCCCATAAATCAACTCCTTACGCTTTTCGCAGATACACGGTCTGAGAACTCCCCGCTGTTGCTGCACCGACGGCAGGTCAGCGTGAGCGGTAGTCTCGCGTCCCTCGGCACCGGGGGAATCGAGGGCAGCCCCAGAATCGTGACCCTGCGTTCCGTCCTTCCTTGACCGTGCGCAGAACCATCGACGAGCCACACGCCGGACATTTGGGCGGCGAGTCGATCGCGAACTCGCTCTCAGTCGGACGTGGAGGGTTCGTCGAAGCTTTCGCCGCGGTCGAATCCGCGGCCGCCTGCGGAGTCCTGACCGTCTGAATCAATGCCCAAAGCTCCGGTCCCTCGACCAGGGTGATAGGCTTGCCCTCGGCAAACGATCTGGCCTCAGGCGTGAACGATCCGCAGGTGACCAAAATGGCGTGTGTCGCACCTTCGCTAATCATGACGCCGAACAGTTCACGGATCGGCTGGGGGCCGACCCTCCGCGTTCGCCATTGTTTGCATTGTACCAGGATTCGTTCCTGTCCTCCGGTGAGCACCACATCGATCCCGCCGTCGCCAGCGCTACTACCTGTCTCCTCAATTATGTAGCCCTGGCGGCGGTATACCTCGCCGACGAGATGTTCAAACTCCTGCCAAGGTAAGTTCCGAATGCTCTCAAGCCCCGATTGCTCGTCGAGGAGCCGCCGCCTGCGGAACTTCTCTAGCTCAGCGACGACCCAAAGGACAAGAACAAACCCGCCAAACCACGGCGCTATTGCAGGGGCGACCCCAGCGAGAATGCTGCCGACACCTGGCTTGCCATCGCCGAAAACGGCTGGCACGACAAACCGGAGCCCGAGGTAGAAAATCAGGGCAAGGGGTGGTCCGACCCAGGCAGGGACAACCAAGAGCACCTCGTAGATCACGTCGGACATGCCCGCATCGGACTTCCTGTGGGCCATCGGCTGATCTCCACTTCTTTGAGTCGATCCTATTCGTGTGGGCGTTTGGATTGCCCGGTACCTTTCTGCAATTCTGCCCGGATCAGCATCAGGATTTCGTAGTACCGCCAGGCGGGCGGGGCGTCGGGGGGCTGATGGTGGTCCGGGCGGAGGATGAGGTCACCCGTCGAGAGCAATACGTCGCGCACGTTCGCGTTCTGCCGGACTTTCTCCCAGGTGGCTTGGACGATCACATCGTAGTGCTCGCCTTTCTCCGGCGTCCAATACTTCATCCGCCGGCCTTCAAAGGTGACCCAATCTATCCCCATCGCCTTCATGTTCCGGGTGGCCAGGTCGCCGGCGGCCTTGGCCTCCGTCCCGACCATCTGGGAGACCTCTTCGCGGGTGTACCTCCACGTGGTGCCCGGAAAGGTCGCCCGCGGCTCTGCGGGGCCTTCGGGATACTTCATCATTTGCCAGAAGCCTTCGAGGCTGGCGTAGCGTCGGCCGTGGAAGACGAACGGCGTGGGGGCGAAGTTGGAGAGAAGGCCGAGCTCGTTACGCTTGGACAGGATGACTTCACCGGGCCCGGCTGCTTGCGGAAGAATCTCCCATGACGCAGCTTGGCCTTCGGGAACCGGCGTCCACCAATGCGGCGGATAGTGAGGAAGTCGTGCGCGGTCTTCTGGCCTCGTGGAGTGACCGCCGAGTCCGCTACAGCCCGCAGCCCAGAGAACCGCGGTCAGGGCGTGAATTCGCTTCGCGCCGCCCATCGTGCGCTCCTGCCGAACGGCTTGGCCATTCTACACGGCCCCATGCTCGGGGCCATTGCGTCGCTTGCGTTCAGCAACTTCTCCCCAACGGGGAAACTGGTGTAGTGCCTCACAATTGACGCAACGCATTCTTTGCCGAACCGCGACCGTCAGGGAGCGGTCCAGCACGTCACCAAGCCACGCCGCTCCCTGACGGTCGCGGTTCGGATAAGCTGCAGTTTCACTGAGTCACTACACTAAGTAAGAACGCAGAATCTTTTGCCCTGAAAGGGCATTCTAGGCCAGCCCAGGGCAACGCCCTGGGCGAGAAGCCCTAACGCCGCCCCCAGCCCTGAAAGGGCGATCTAATCTCCAT
>JBGPAW010000236.1:0-6127 GCA_041480905.1 Phycisphaerae bacterium | reverse complement strand
CGGCTGGCGTCCTGTTCCCGTACGACGGTCGCCGCGTCCTTCAACGAACATCTCACCTGCTCGGCATAACGCTCGAAACGCACGTCTTCCGGCGCGATCACCCGGGCGCGCAGACTGCGCTCCGCGGGCAGGATGAAGTTAACCCCCCGGCCCACGAAAACGGCGTGGCTGCCGTGGGCGATCACGTGGATCGAGTTCACCAGCTTGCGAAAGTAATCCGATCCCGGCGGAAGGCCGTCAAAGCCGAGGTTCTTCAGGATGCTCTCCAAGTATCCCTCCGCATGCTCGTCGGCCAACTCGTAGATGCGCTGTTGCACCGCGTCGTTGTGGGCCATGTAGTTGAGAATCTCCTGGTCGTAGACCTGCCAACCGGTGCGCTGGCCGAGGGCGTGGGCCACCGCCGAACCCCCGCTGCTCTTCTGCCGGGAGATGGTGAAGAACTCGAACACCCGCCTGGCGGGCGCCCCCCCGCCGCCGTCCCGTTGGCTGCGGGCCAGCTCCCAGTTCCGCATCTGACGTTCGACGATCTTTTCGACCCCGGTGGTCGACATCAGACACTTCCCCTTAACCCGGATTATTCGCCACCAAGGCGCCAAGACACGAAGGGGAATGGCGACCGGGCACACCGATGGTGACCTTCGCTCTCTGGACGATGGCCATATCCGGGTGCCAAATCTCATAAGACGCGCCATCCGAAAGATGAACCCTGAACGGCTCAAACGGGTGGGTTCGCAGCAGTTCCAGAGTGTCTTCAGGTCTCATACTCGTTCTGCCTGACGCCCCAACACTTCTCAACGGCAGGTAGATTGTAACACGGGCGGACCGGCGGATCGAGGCGGAAGCATGCCCAAACTACCCTTGGAAGACGACGGCCGGTTCCAGCACCAGCACGCGTCGAATGCTCAGGATGCTCGAGAGCAGCAGCATCAGGACCACCGCCACGCCGGTCCCCACCAGGACCTGCCAGGGCATGTAAAACGCCAGTTTGGGAGCGCCCTTGGCGATTTCTCCGAAAATGCCGGCCAAGCCGATGCCCAGCCCATAGCCGATCAGCCCCACGACGCAGGCTTGCAGGACGATCATACCGATCAGGCGGCGGTTGCCGGCCCCCATCGCCTTGAGGATGCCGAATTGTCGGAGATGGTCCAGCGTGAACATGTAGAAGGTTTGCCCGGCGATGGCGGTCCCGACGATGAATCCCAGCAGCACGGTGATGCCGAAGTTCACGGGGATGCCGGTCTTGCGGAGGTAGAGCAGAATGGTGATCCAAGAGAAATCCTCGCGCGTCAGGGCCCGCAGGCCGGTCTGCGCTTCGATGCGGCGGCAAACCTCGCGGGGCGGCAGGTCGGCTTGGCCTTGGGTGAGGATAAACGACACGACCTTCCGCTCGTGGGGGACAAAGCCCAAAGCCTGGCTGAAGCGGGTGTAGATGACCGGGAAGGTTTGAAATGTTTTGGAGGAGGTACAGATTCCCACCAGAACTGCGCGGTGGTCGTTCATCTCGAAGGTCTTGCCCGTCTGGAAGGGTTCGCCAGGCCATAACTGCTTGAAACCGGCGTCGTCCATAATGATGGCATCGGGGCGGCGCAGGTCCGCGAGTGAGCCCACCAACAAGGTTCGCGGGGCTCCGACTAGCGTGCCATCATCCAGGCCGACCAGGATGACCATCTGGTAGTTACCTTCCGGGAGCCGGGCCCGGCTGACACCTTTGTACAGCCGGACGGCCCACTCCACGCCGGACACTCCGCGGACGCGGTATAAGTCGTTATCTGACAATGGTTTAACGTCATCAACGAACTCGACGGTGGGGTCCATGACCCAGATTTCGGCGCCGTGGACATCGCGGATTTGGGCGCTCGTGCGGAGCATGAGCCCGCAGAAAATCGCGGCTTGTTGGGCGATCAATAATGTCGCAAAGGTGATCCCCGTGATGATCCCGAGGTATTTGCCTCGGTCGCCCAAGAGCATTTTCAGTGCGATCCACGCCACGGCTGGATACTCACGCGCCTGCGTCATGCGGCCACGAAGACACCAAGACCCAAAGAGAAGTGGAGAATGGCGAGGACGACACCGAGGTCCGATTCCCTGCTTTCCCTTTTTCTGGTGCCTTCGTGTCTTAGTGGCCAAGTCATCGCCGGGACGGCATTCTAGCCCGCATCGCTTCGTCGGGCCATATCGCGCCAATACCGCGCTGAGCCATGTTCAGTGTGGCTGTAACCGGGGGTTGACAAGAGTGGGAGCGGTCCCATAATGACGCATAGTCGCTCGACCAAGATCGGTTAAGTTATGGCCTGAATGTGGAGTACCCGGCGGAAGTCGTCCGCCTCGTCCGGCGGATGGCTGCGGGATGCGGCGCGGTCTCGGGGACGAAACACAGGCCCACACTTGGAGGCGATACCTTGCTGAGTCTCATCCCGCGCGATACGCGGTTCTTCGATCTGTTCGAGGAAGCGGGCGGGTTGCTCGTTCGGGCGGCGGAGGCTTATGTCAAGCTGTTGCAGGATTACCCCCAACGGGACCAGCACGTGGCGGTCATCCGGCAGCTCGAGCATGACGGGGATGATGTCGCCCGCCGCACCCTCCATAAGCTGGACACCACCTTCATTACGCCGTTCGACCGCGAAGACATCCACGCCCTGATGCGGCGGATGGACGACGTGATCGACGAGATCGACGCCGCGGCGAAACGCCTCACCCTCTATCGCATCCCGCAACCCACGCCCTGGCTGATCCAGCAGACCGACGTGCTGGTCCGGGCGTGCCGCTGCGTCGCGGCGGCCATGCCGGAGTTGCGCCGCCTGAAGAAGCCCGACGGGCTGCGCTCGCACCTGGTCGAGATTCACGATCTGGAGAACCTGGGCGACGACATCAATCACGCGGCCGCCGCCGATTTGTACAGCACCGCGGACAACGCGATCGAAGCGATGAAGTGGAAAGAGATTTATGATCTGACCGAGCGGGCCATCGACCGCTGTGAGGACATCGCCAACATTCTGGAAGGGATCATCTTGAAGAACTCCTGATCCGGACGCGCATGGTCACCTACGTCATCATCATCGTTTTTATCGCGCTGGTTTTCGATTTCGGCAATGGGATGAACGACGCGGCGAACTCGATCGCCACCGTCGTGGCCACGCGCGTGCTGTCTCCGCGTCTGGCTGTGTTGTGGGCGGCGTTTTTCAACTTCATCGCCGCGTTTTTCTTCCAAACCCACGTGGCCGCCACGATCGGCAAGGGCCTGGTCGTCAAGGAGATCATTGATCCGCACCTGGTCCTGGCGACGCTGCTCGCCGCCATCGTGTGGACGTTTTTCTGCACGTTCAAAGGGCTACCGATCAGCGTGTCACACTCGTTGATCGGGGCGTTGGCGGGGGCGGCGCTGGTCAAGGGCGGCGCAGCGGCGTTGACCTGGAGCAAGCTGGGCACGGTGGCGGTGTTCATCGTGCTCTCCCCGCTGATCGGATTGGTCTTGGCGGCGCTGCTGATGACGGCCTCGATGTGGATCTGCCGGAACAAAATACCCCGGCGAGTCGACCGGGTGTTTCGCGTGCTCCAACTGGTTTCCGCCGCCGTCTACAGCTTAAGTCATGGACTCAACGACGCCCAGAAAACGATGGGGATCATCCTGGCGTTGTTATTGAGCGTACCGTCGCTCCAACACTACGCCACGCGGGACGGGACCCCCAACGGTCAGCTCGCCTGGTGGATCATCCTGAGTTGCCACGCGGCCATCGCCCTGGGTACCTACGCGGGCGGCTGGAAAGTGATCCGAACGCTGGGGCACCGCATCACCAAGCTCCAGCCCTTTGACGGTTTCTCCGCCGAGACCGGGGGAGGAGTCACCATCCTTCTGCTCTCGAAATTCGGCATCCCGGTGAGCACGACGCACACCATCACCGGCGCCATTTTCGGCGTGGGGATCACCCGGCGAATCTCGGCCGTGCGATGGGGCGTGGGGGCGGATATCGTGACGGCTTGGGTGCTGACTCTGCCCGCGGCCGCCGCGATGGCCGCCGTGATCTATGCCGGGATGCGTCTGCTTCCGTTCGTCTCCGCCGCGAACGCTTCCACGATGTGATGAAACTCGGCGGCCGAGCGGACCTGCCGCACCTGCTCTTTGAACCGTTTGCAGGGTCCGAGTTTCCCGCCATACCAGCTCAAGCGCTGACGGATCATGTGGCAGGCGCGGCGCTCGCCTTCCATCACGGCCAGCGTGTCGAAGTGGCGCACCATCAGGGCGACGCGCTCGGCGATGGAGGGCGGCGGCGGTACCCGTCCGGTACACAGCAGTGCGTGGGTATCGCGGAAAATCCACGGATCACGCAGCGCCCCGCGCCCGATCATGACCCCGGCGCACCCGGTGCGTTCGAGCATGGCGACGGCATCCGGCGGCGAGTTGACGTCACCATTGCCGATGATCGGCAGAGGTCCTGCCGCAGCGACCACCTGGGCAATGCGGTCGAGGTTCACCTTCCCGCTGAAGCGCTGGGCGGTGGTCCGCCCGTGAACGGTCATGGCGGCTACTCCGACTTCGGCGAACAGGCCGGCCAACCGCGGCGCGACGATGTGGTCTTCGTCCGGTCCGAGCCGCACTTTCACCGTGACGGGCACTTTCACAGCCCGGACCACAGCCTCCGCCAGACGGGTCGCCCCCAGCGGATCGCACAGCCATGCTGCTCCGCCTTGGCAACGGGTGACCTTATCCACGGGGCACCCCATGTTGAGGTCAATCACCGCCGCCCCGTGATCGACCGCCCAGCGGGCGGCGTCGGCCATCTCGTGGGCCTCGACGCCGAAGAGCTGGGCGCTGAGCGGCTGGTCCGCGGGGCACGTGCGCAGGAGTCGTCGCGTCTTCGCCGACTCGGCTACCAGTCCCCGCGCACTGACCAAATCGGTACAGGCGAGCCCCAGTCCCCCCAGTGCCCGAACGGCTACGCGAAAACCCAAGTCGCAGTACCCGGCGATGGGCGCGAGCCAAAGGCTGGAGGCGAGTTCTACGCTGCCGATCCGCACAAAACTGCTCCCCCAAGGGAGGCTCAAGCACCCGCCATCGAGCGGGTGAGCGATTCTCCCGCGTTTGCTTGATCCGGTCCACCCTTGAAGTAGCATGCCGACCGGGGGGTGTGGCAACCCGGGAGGGCGAGGCTCTTGCCGAGCCGAAAACCGGGAGGGCGAGCCTCCAGCGAGCCGAAGTGCGCGGCTCGGCAGGAGCCTCGCCCTCCCGATCTGCCAATACCTCTTGCCACATCCGACCGGAAAGAAAGAAGACAGGTGACTCATGCCCGCGGCCCAACTGGTGCATGAATTCGTCGTCCCATTCCATTGCGCCGATGTCCAACGACTGGACATGGGCGCGCTGCGGGCGGCGTACGCGGGCATGATGGACGCGGCGGCTCAGGTGGGCCGATGTCACGGCCTCGAACCCGACGACTACATCGCCGAACATTGGGCCGACGTGCGGTTTGCGGCCGACACCAAGGAAAGAAAACCAGGCCACGAAGGCACCAAGACACGAAGCCTAAAGAGAGAGACCGCGGGAGATGATTCCGCCCTCGGTCCCGCCAGGAAGGTCCGCACCGTGCGGGTCGAATGGTTGAGCGAGCGGCGCCGCTTTGCCGACGGCCTCCGTCGGCAATGCGGCGACGAGGCCGGGGCGGGGCCTCTCGCGCTCGTCGCGCTGCGTCTGCGGATGGTACGCGAGCCGGCGTTCGACCCGTTCCTGAGGGGTTAACCGGGTCTGGACCGGCCAGACGGGAGACAGAAGCGCTTCCCCAGGTTATGATAAGCCCGGTCGCGTCGGTGAAGGCGCGGCGCGGGAAGGAGTGTTACCCATGCTTAGACTAGGTCAAATGGTGGCGGCGGTCCTCGCGGTGGGTGGTGTTTGTGGCGTCGCTCCCTTGGCCCAGGCGCAGACACGCCCGTGGATTCAGTACCAGGATAGCACCACCAGTCGAGTCTGTGGGCTCATTCAGGGCTTTAACGCGGAATTCGTGGTGCTCCAGGACACCGGAGAGTTGGTGAAGGTCTCCGGTCCCGACGTGACGCTGACCGACCTGGTGGCGGATGACGCCGGCAACGTCTACTACCTCAACGAGCCGGCCGGTTTCATCGACTTCGACCTCGACGG
>JBGPAW010000235.1:0-6133 GCA_041480905.1 Phycisphaerae bacterium | reverse complement strand
GGAGGGCGAGGCTCCTGCCGAGCCGGGTGATTCGGCTCGCCAGGAGCCTCGCCCTCCCATGGTGCCAAGGTTCCTGGCCACACTCGGCAAATCAACCGAAGGGCCGGTAATTTGACTTCAACGTCTTGGCGGATATAGGCTTATGGGTGTGCGGGGGTCTCCCCGGCGGAGTCCTCAAGGATCCCGCGTGGGGAGAGGGAGACGCTCTCTCGCGGAGGAACATGATGGAACCCGAACATCTCATCCACGTCGCCGCCGGGCGAAGACCCGCCGACCTGGTCCTGCGGAACGGCCGCATCGTCAACGTCGTCTCCAACGAGATTCACGAGGGCGACGTGGCCATCGTCGGGGACCGGATCGTGGGCATCGGCGACTACCAAGGCAAAGAGACGGTGGATCTGGCCGGCCATTACATCTGCCCCGGTTTCATCGACGGGCACGTCCATATTGAGTCCACCATGCTCACCGTTTACGAGTTCGCCAAGGTGGTGGTGACCCACGGCACGACGGCGGTGGTGGCCGACCCGCACGAAATCGCCAACGTCATGGGGTCCGAGGGCATCCGCTTCATGCTCTCCAGCAGCAAGTACTGCCCCATTCACGTCTACGTGATGCTCAGTTCCTGCGTGCCCGCCTCCCAGTTCGAGAGTGCCGGGGCCGAGCTGAGCGCCATCGACCTGTTGCCTCTGCTCTCCGACGAATGGGTGCTCGGGCTGGCCGAGGTCATGAACTATCCCAGTGTGGTGGCCGGCACCGGCGAGATCGTGAACAAGCTCAAAGTGGCCCGCGGCCGGGTCATCGACGGGCACGCTCCGGGGCTGTCCGGCAAGGCCCTCAATGCCTACGTCGCCGCCGGCGTGCAGAGCGACCACGAGTGCACGACGGTCGAGGAGGCCCGCGAGAAACTCCGCCTGGGCCTGCACATCATGATCCGCGAGGGTTCCGCCGCTCGCAACCTTGACGCCCTGCTGCCTCTAGTCACCCCCGAAACCGCCGACCGTTTCATCTTCGTCACCGACGACAAGGACGTGGACGATCTGCGGGCCGAAGGACACATCGACTACATGGTCCGCCGCGCCATTGCCCAGGGGGTCCCGCCGGTGACCGCCATCAAGATGGCCGCCTTTACCGCCGCCCGGTATTTTGGTCTGCACGACCAGGGCGTGGTGGCGCCCGGGCACAAGGCCTCCCTCGCCATCCTGGAGGACTTGAAGGATTGCCGGGTGTCGCGGGTCTACCAGTCGGGGAAGTTGATCGCCCTCGACGGGCAGTACGTCGAAACGGATTCGCGCCGCCCGCGCACGCCCATCCTTCGCAGCACCGTCAACGTTCACTGGCTGGAACCCGAACATCTGGCCGTTCAAGTCGATCACACCGCCGACACGGTCAAGGTCCGCGTCATTGACGTCGCGGAAGCCTCGATCGTCACCCGCCATTCCGTGGAACAAGTGCCGGTCGTGGGCGGACGGATCAGCGCCGATCCGGCCCGCGACCTCGCCAAGCTCGCCGTGATCGAGCGCCACCAGGCGAGCGGCAACGTCGGGCTGGGCTTCGTGCGCGGGTTCGGGCTTCAGGGCGGGGCACTCGCCTCCTCGGTGGCCCATGACTCGCACAACCTCGTCGTGGTCGGCACCAACGACGCGGACATGTTCGCCGCCGCCGTTCACGTGGTGAAAATCCGCGGCGGGTTCTGCGTGGTCAAGGACGGGCAGGTCCTCGCCGACGTGCCCCTGCCCATCGCCGGCCTGATGAGCACGGAGCCCGCCGAGGTGCTGAGTCAACAACTGCAGGAGCTGAACGAAGCGGCGCGCAAGCTCCAATGCCGGCTCCGCCGCCCGTTCATGACCCTTTCGTTCCTCAGTCTATCGGTGATCGGCTCGCTCAAGCTCACCGACCAGGGGCTCATCGACGTGGACCGCTTCGAGCGCATCGACCTGGTGGTCCCGTGACCGCCGCGGATCAGGATCTCTTCCACGTCACCCTGCAAAACGCACTGCCCGACAGGGTGCCGGCACCCACCGCCGCCCAGCTCGGCGTGATGTTCGCCTATTACTCCGCCGTGGTCGAAGCCAACCGCCGCTTCAACCTCACCCGCATCGTCGATCCCGCCGAAGCGGCCGTGAAACACTTTGCCGATGCCCTCGCTCCGCTCGGCTGGATGAAAGCCAACGGCGTCGAGGTCTCGTCCCTACTGGACGTGGGCACCGGCGCGGGCTTTCCGGCGGTGCCCCTGGCGATCATGCGGCCTCGCTGGCAAGTCACCGCCATCGACTCGACGGCCAAGAAAGTGCGCTTCGTGGCGGAGACGAGCGCACGCCTGGGGTTGACCAATCTGTCTGCCGAGCACCATCGGGCCGGTGAATGGCGCCCGCCGCGGCGTTTCGACCTGGTGCTGTTCAAGGCCGTGGGTGATATGCGCGAGTGCGTGGAGCGATCGCGGCACTTGGTCAACCGCGGCGGGCACGTGGTCGCATACAAGACCGCTGCCGTCTCCGCCCGGGAGCAGGAGGCGAGTCTCCTCGCCACCCGGCGCACAAGGCTCGACACGCTCGAACCGTACGCCTACCGTTTACGCGGACTCGACGAGACGCTCGAACGGGTCTTGTGGGTCTTCCGCAAGCTATGACCTCCCGACCGACTTCTCGGGGGCAGCGTCCAACCTGAGACGATACACGTGCACGAAGATGCCACCCGCGTGTTCCCGGGCCTGCTCCAAGCTCGCCAGGTCCCAGAAGTAGGCGTCCTGCCCCAGAGAAAGGCGCGCGGTGAATTCCTGCGTGCGCCTCAGAAAGATGGGCGCCCGAGTCTCGGCACCGCCCTCGACCGTGCTCTCGACACATAGTTCGCTAAGTTCGACGCCGAATGAAGCCACTATGGCACTGCTGCCCGCCTCACCTAGGCTGCGCGGCACCACACTCAGCGTACAGCCCACGTTCTCATACTCGACGATAGGGGTCTTCACGCCCTTGTCGGATACCTGCATACCCCGCACATAGGGCACGCGCTGACTGGTCATCAGCAAGGTTTTGGTTTTCTCATTCACCACCGCCGGACCGCCCAGGGAGTACTTCACCCGCGCGTCCCCGCGTTCGATCACGGCGGCCGACAACGCGCCCACGTCAAACACGCCGTTGGACTTGTTGATCCGTTCGACTTCCGTGGCCGAAAGCTTCAGCTCTACTACGTCAAAACGCATCTGGAGGGCTGTCTCCTCCGCCTGCGCCGCGGGCTTCTCGGGGGCGTTCGACGCGACCGCCTCCGCGTCCTTCTTGACCTGCGCCGCCTTGAGCGGCTCGCCACCTGCCGGCACTGCTATCCCTCCCACCACCGCGCACACCATGACCGCTGCTACAGTGACTTTGCGCATCCAAACTACCTTTCATTAAACCGGGCCTGATCGTGGGAACCGCCACTCGCACCGTTCCCGTTCCTGATACAAGGGGCGTGTGGTCAGGGTTGCACTTACGGAGCCGCCGGCACGTCGACCCGCGAAACACGCAAGTTAACGACGACCGTGATCAGTTCTGCCGACGTTTCCAGCTTGGCCGGCTCGGTTTCCGCAGCCCCTTCCTTTTCAGCCCCCCGGAGGCCTGGCGCCTCCGCGGCGCCGGTGTTCGGCGCAGGGGTGACGGGTGGCGGACCAGCGGATCGCTGGTCCCGGCGGTCACGTTCGGATGGCTCGCCTTGCGACGTTGTCGACGCCCGCCGCTCCTTCAACGCGTGCAGTGGGGCCGTGCCTTCGATAGCGCGCCCACGGGACTTCTTGGTGGAGTCCGCATTGTCCGACGCAGCGGTCAGGTGCTCCTCCGCACGTCCGGTGGATACCGACTGGAGCACCTTGCGGACGCCCTCCGCGTCGGTCGCCACCACGAAGCGGTCCAGCTCCAACTGCACGCGCCGCGCGGACGAGGCTCCCACCTCCTGCACGACGGCGGCCAGGTCGGCCGCCGGCAGGCGCACGAGCAGTTGATGCTCCTCGGGACCCTCACCGAAGTTGCGATGCGGCTGCCCCGCGACCAGGAACGCCAGTGACGGGGGGACGACGTCCGCATCGTCCGCAACGGCCTGCTCCAGGGGCCGAATCCCACGGCTCGCCAGAAACGCACTGAGCTTCTCTTGCACTGCGGCGCGGTCCGCTTCGCTGCTGCAAGCCACCGATAACTTGACCGCTTCGTTGTGGAAGGGATGCCGGAGCGCCTCGACCCGCGTCGCTCCCAAGCGCAGCTTGGTCTCCAATGAATCCTCCGGGCGATACGCGGGAGCAGCTTGAGCTGGACTCGGCCCGGCTCTTTCCTCGCTGACCCCTATCTGCCGCCGCACTTCATCCGCTGCCAAGCTCGCGTCCGGTTCCCCCAGGGGCAACCCCTTGGTTGGCGCGCCGCTGGCGTACTCGCGCTGATCGTCAGTCAAGGGTGTTTCACCGACCTCCGTAGCGCCGTGCCCGGCTTCCCGCGGAACTGCGGATTTCGCTCCCTTCGGTTCTGCGGGTGCCTGATCAGAAACCGACGGCGTCGTGACGCCGGCTTCTTCTTTCAGGGACATGGGCGCCGTGCGCAGAACGACGTCGGGCGGCGCCGGAGCGGCCTCGCGTTGCTTCAGGGCTAGGCGTGGCTCGTTCCGGGACGGCGCGTTGCCCATCCGCTGAAACGCCCAGTACCCTCCGCCCACGGCGAAGATGACCACCGCGGCGCTGGCCAACATACCCCACACCGACCGCCGCGCGCGGCGGAGCGCGTGGGCCGGCGGCTCCCGCCGGTCCACGAGTCGGGCGTGCTCGATGCAGCCCGACACACCGCCGCCCAGGTCGCTCGGCGCCAGGCGCCGTGGCAACGCCTGCACCGCTTCCACGGTCCGTCGGAGCTCGTCCAGCAACTCCCGCGCCTGTGGATCGCGTGCGATCCGGCCTTCCACCTCAGCGGTCTCGGCGGCGGTTAGTTCACCGTCGAGGTAGGCCGACAACTGCTCGCCAAGCTTGTCCTTCTCGTCAGGAGGCATCGTTTTTCAGTTCTTCTCTTCTCTGCGATCTCGGCGTTCTCCGCGGTGAATGACCTTGGCTAACGCTAACCAGCCGGGTCCACGTACGGTCGCAGTAGTTCGCGCAGAGCCAGCCGAGCCCGGTGCAACCTCGATTTCACCGTCCCAGGCGCCACGTCCAGTATTTGAGCGATCTCGGCATAGTCGAATCCCTCGATGTCCCGCAGCACGATCACCGCCCGATGGTCCGGATCCAGGGTGTTCAGGGCGCGCTCCACCTGCTCGTGCAATTCCGCCCTCATGGCCCGCCCGGCGGGAGGCTCGGCCGCTCCGTCGGCTACCTGGTCCCGCAACGGCTCGGCCTCCGCCCCACAGTTCGGACTCTGGTCCAACGACTGGGCTCGGCGGTATCTCGCCTTGCGCCGGTGCGAAAGAGCCAGATTCATCGCAATGCGAAACAGCCACGTATAAAACCCGCTTCGCCCATGGAACGACCCAATCGACTGATACGCTCGGAAGAACGCCTCCTGGGCGAGATCGCGGGCGTCCTCCGCGTGCCCGCACATCCGCCAGCACGTGTTGTAAACCTGGTCCTGGTACTTCGAGACCAACACGCCGAAAGCTTCCCGGTCGCCGCCCCGCACGCGCTCGAGCAACACGGCGTCCTCGAACCGCACCACCGGTATCGGCCGTTGCGCGAGGTCATCGGCTTCGCCGGAGAGCAGGACCTGTTTGTTTGGACGCTCGGACACGGCTCGGGTTCCACGGCCGGCGCTGTTCCGACTAGGAGACGGGCGGTCGTCCCGTATTATTACCATGATTTCCGCTCCGCGGGTGCAGGTCAACGCTGCGCCTTGAGAAATCCGCCTGTTCGGGGCGAAAACCGCGATTTGCAGCGTATCACAGCGTACGGGAGTGGATGGGAATCGAACCCACCACGAGCCGACAAAACTGCATTCTTGATACCGAAAATCTTGCTTCTGAGCGGTATTTTTGACAGAGTTTTTGACAGTCTGGGGCAGTCAACGGGTCAATCCCATTCTTAGTTGAATTCCCGAGCGGCCCCACGGTGTTACGCAACCCGTTCCAGGCACCCCTTGCGGTGCGTTTGCAAGGCGGCACGCAGTCGGGGAAGCTGGCGGCAGCCCCACACCTTGCG
>JBGPAW010000234.1:0-6135 GCA_041480905.1 Phycisphaerae bacterium | reverse complement strand
GGCTCAAGTACCTACAGCCGGGGCAGGTCGTCTTCACCGTCCTGGCGGAAGTCCGCACCGACGAGCCCAACCGCCTGGTCAGCGCGGGCATCGGCATGGCGGTCCCGGCGCAGAAGGACCAGTACGGGTACATCGCGGAGCACCACGGGTTCGGCCTCACGCAGAGAAAATGCGCCGACCTGGTCGAGGACATGGCGGCCAGCATGCTGGCCACCACCCTGGGCATCGACCTGGACCCGGACACGGCCTACGACGAGCGCCGCGAAATCTATCGCAGCAAGGGCTTGGTGGTCCGCACCCGGGCCACCGTGCAGACCGCCGAGGGAGATAAGAACGGTTTATGGACCACGGTGGTCGCCGCCGCCGTGTTCATCTGCTAGATCCCCCGATGGAGACGCTTCCTTTTAACTTCCTCGGCCTGCCGCGGGAGCTGACCGACTACGGCCGCGCCCGGTTTGTGGTCCTCCCCATTCCGTACGACTCCACCACGTCCTATCGGTCCGGCGCCCGCGATGGTCCCTCGGCGATCATCACCGCCTCGCACCAAGTGGAGTTCTTCGACGAGGAGTTGGGTGGCGAGTTTCACCGCGCAGGGATCGCCACGCTCGACGCGTTGATGCCGAACATGGCCGGCCCGCAGGCCATGCACGACGATATCTACCATTACGCCCGGCCGGTGGTGCGGGCCGGCAAGACCCCCATCGCCCTCGGCGGTGAACACAGTATCACCAGTGGGCTGGTACGGGCCGTAGCCGGCAGACACAAGCGGCTCTCGGTGCTTCAGCTCGACGCCCACGCCGACCTGCGCGACGAGTACGAGGGGAGCCGCTATTCCCATGCCTCCGCCATGCGCCGCGTCCTCGAATATGCCGATGTCCTGGTCCCGGTCGGCATTCGCAGCTACTCCAGCGAAGAACACCGCTTCATGAAGAAGGCGGGCATCACGCCGATCCCAGCCCGTCAATGTCACAGCTCCGACCACTGGCTGGACGCCGTTTTGGAGACGTTGGCGGACGAGGTTTACATTACCATCGACATTGACGTGTTCGACCCGGCTTACGCTCCCGGCACCGGCACCCCGGAGCCGGGCGGTCTCGATTGGTACCAGGTCACCGATCTGCTCCAACTCGTGGCGGCGGAGAAAACCGTCGTCGGCGCGGACGTGGTCGAAGTGGCCCCAGTCCTCGGTCAGACGGCGACCGAATTCCTGGCCGCCAAGCTGGTCTACAAGCTCCTCGGTTTCATCCAGGCGGCGAGACGCTAGCCCAGGTTGTGCAGTTTGAAAGAATCTGGCCCGATTTTCGTTTCGGAATCGGGGGTGGAAGGCGGTTTCGGAGGAAATAGGGGACTGTCTCGAATGGCATGAAGCTAATGCCTCTCCGCTCGTAAGTTCTTTTACTGCAACGACTTAACAAACTTGCGCAAGAGGTGACCTCCTGCGATGATGTTCCTGTCAAGACAACGTCATCATCAGGAGGTCACGGATGGCGAGTATAGCCCCTTGGAAGCGTCAACTCCACGACCGTCTGCTGCTCGAACCCGCGGTCCAGGAGGTCCTGTCGCGCGCGAAGATCGAGGCCCACTGCCGGCAGGCCGGATACGCCTGGCGGCCATCGTTCTGGTCCCCGGCCACCACGCTGCTCACCTTCCTGCTCCAGGTGCTCAGCGCGGAGAAGACCCTGCGGGCGGCGGTGGCGGCGCTGCTGACCCAGCGCGCCGCGGGGGGCGCGACCGATCGGCCCTCCCCGGATCCCAGCGCCTACTGCCCAGCCCGGCGGCGTCTGCCCGGCGCGGCGGTGACGACGTTGCACCGGACCGTGACCGATGGCCTGCAAGCGCTGGTGGGGCCGGAACATCAATGGCACGGGCATCGGGTGCACGTCGTGGACGGCTCGACGGCGAGCATGCCCGACACGCCGTCGTTGCAGCGGGCGTTTCCCCAGCCGTCGGGGCAGCAACCGGGGTGCGGCTTTCCGGTGGTGCGCCTGGTGGTCCTGTTCTGCTGGGCCACGGGAGCCGTGACCCAGGTGGCGTTGGGGGACCTCCGCACCGCGGAAGTGGCGCTGTTTCGGAAAAACTGGGACGAAGGGCTGGCCCCGGGCGACGTGGTCCTGGCCGATCGTCACTACTGTTCCTATGTCGACCTGGTCCGACTGCTTCAACGCGGCGTTTTCGGGGTGTTTCGGCTGCACCCGCGTCGTCCGGCGGACTTCCGCCGCGGGCGGCGGCTGGGCCGCGACGACCAACTCGTCACCGGGTCGCGACCCGAACATTGGCTTCCTTCTTTCGGGGTTTCCCGCCGCGCGTTCGAGCAACTCCCGGAGACGCTGACCGTCCGTCAGCTCCGCATCACGCACGTGCCGCGGGGCTTTCGCAGTCGGACGATCCTGGTGGTCACCACCCTTCCGGACTCGCAGGTCTATCCCGCGGCCGAGATCGGGGCGCTGTACCGCGACCGCTGGACCGTGGAACTGAATCTGCGGAGTCTCAAGACTCACCTGGGCTTGGAGATCCTCCGCGGGGAAACCCCGGATGGGGTTCGCCAGGAGATCGGGAGGCACCTGCTGGCCTACCATCTCATCCGGCTGCTCATGGGGCAGGCAGCCCGCGCGCACGGGCGCGACCTCCATCGCCTGAGCTTCACCGGAACCTTGCATCGCCTACGGAGAATACTGCCCTGGGCCCTACTCGGGTCGTCCGGCCGACCGGCGCCGGCGGCCACCCTGCGGGTCTGCCGGCTGCACGGGATCGCCGAAGACGAGTTACCCGACCGGCCCAACCGCTGGGAACCGCGCCGGAGAAAACGCCGGCCGAAAGAGTATAGCCTCCTTCAGAAACCACGCCGCGGGTATCAACAGCACGGAGACCCCCATGCCCGTTAGCTTCATGCCATTCGGGACAGTCACCTATTTGCTCAGACCGCATGTCCACACTCAGGACACACACCGGAGACATTTCCCATCAGATTGTAACCACACGTAGCACATAACGGATAGTATTCCTGTTCCTTTAATGGGCGCACCATTCCGCGTCGTAGAATGATCCCGACCCAGAGCAGAGCCGTTAGCAAAAGCATGATGGACGCATTCACGACTAGCTCCACACTCGGATAACCGTCGGGGAGCGTGTGGAGCAGACTGAATGTGAAATAGCCGACGGCCGGCAATGTCATTATCGCACAACACCAGAGGGCAGTCCACCCCTGTTTCTCATGCAAACCACGGTTCACAAAGAAGACCACGTAAGCAATGACTGGTGTCAGACCCCCATACACGAGGGGAAACAGGTGGCGGTGGTTCGAGAGAGAAGAAACACCGAGTTCCCCTGCCCTAAGAAGTTGAAAGATCTCAAGCAGCGACCGGATGCAGATGAGCACAAATAGAAACGACGCACCCCGGCAAAGCCAGGAAAGAGTGCGGGCCGCAGGGTGCAGTGACCACCGTACCTTGTACCTGTGTTTCTTCGCTATCGGTGCCATCCACGCAGTTCTCTGCACCGCTGCGGACAACGGCTTCCGCCTTATTTTGAAGTCACAGAGGGCGGGGTACGAGCTTGCCCCCCTTCTCCCACGTCGCTACCAGGAACCTCCGACACCGCTAAACGGCGGAGGCAACGTCGACCGTTCTGTCCCGTCACACTTCTTCTCGTATCTCGCATACCCCCGGGTAGTCCACGTCCAGATAATTCTGTAGGGGACGCCGGGGATCCATGAAGAGGGTGGCTCATGGAAATCGTACACGTAGCGTGTCACCTGCGACCCGCCTTGGGCCGTGTGATCGGTCTTCTCCACCCGCCGCCCCAGGGCATCGTAGGCGTACTCGACGAGGAGCGTATCACCGCCATCGTACACACCGTTCGTGTTGGCGTCGCTGAACACGCGGGTCATCCGGTTCTCGGCATCGTACCCGTAGCCCAGGGCGTTCTCATCATGCACCAGGTTGCCCGCATCGTCGTACCGCACGTTGTGGCTCACCCCGTTGCTGCTGATCGTCTTGTACTCGTTAGCTTTGTTGTTCTCCCCGTAGGCCACATTCACGCCGTCCGGCCGCGAGTCGGCATAGCCGTACTGCCCGCCGGTGCCGTCGCCGTCGCGGTTGCCCAGCAGGTCGTAATGAAACGTTTCGCCCCCGGCTGCCGACTCAGCCGCACGGCCTCGACCTTGAACTCCTTGGCAAACCTGCTCTCAGGGGTTCGATTTGTCGCCCTCGTCGGCCAAACGCCGTTTAACCTCCTCCACGTCCAGACGCTCCTCGAGCTCTTCGAGGAGAGCCAGGTCTTCGAGCGAAACAAGAGCGGCCACGTCCTTGCCGTGACGTTTCAGCACGATCCGTTCCCTTTTGTAGGTCACACGGTTGAGAACCTCGGCGAGCGTTTCCCGGAGTTTACTGGCAGCTATGCGAACCATAGAACCCATCTCCCGATGGTACAATTTGTATGATTTGTACAAATCTATCGCCGGGGCTTGAGTTGGTCAAGGCCGCAGGGCGCCAGTTCGAAGCCTACCAAATCGGCCGATAATTCCCCAAGTGACCGCCCCATTCATTCGATAGTTAGTGGACGAAGGAACAAGGTCCAACCGCCTTCGCGGTTGCGTGCGTGAACGGAAAGGAAACCCGCTATGAAAACCTGTTTGGGGTGGGGCAGCATTCTGCTGGGGGTGTGGGTGGGCACGTGCGGAGGTTGCACGGGGCCGAGCCAACGGCTCAATGCCCCGCCGCAAGGCCCCAGCGCCCAGCCCAGCGACCTGCAGGATCCGTACGTCTTCATGGTGGACAACGGCATGTTGTACGACATGTGCCTTGCCGAGGTCCACTTCATCCCCCACACGGCGGACATCAACGGCTTGGGGGCGCGGCGGCTCAGCCGCTACGGCGAGCTGCTCAAAGATTCCGGAGGGACCATTCACCTGGAGACCGAAGCGACCGACGACATTCTGACGGCGGCGCGGATCGGGACCATACAGGAGTATCTGGCCTCGACCGGTTTGGACATGACGCAGGTGACGATCAAAGCGGGTTTGCCGCGCGGCCGCGCGATCGAAGCGACCGCGGCCATCCGCATCAAGACCGAGGGCACCGTCAACGACTACGCCGGCAAGTCTTCCACCTCGGGGGCACCGTCGTCCGGTTCGGCGCCGACGGGTTCATCGTCATCCGGGAGTAGCTCCAAAGGGTTGTAGACCTCGGCCCGACCGGCTCAGGAGGTGAGCGACATGAGTCAACGTAACCCACGCGAATTGGTTTGGTGCGGGGCGGTCCTTCTTCTGGCCGGATGCGCGCCCAAGGAATACGCCAGCTACAGCCCCAACCAGGCCAACTGGCTGAAGGCGGACGCCAACGCCGCCAACTCGGCGGGGGAGGTCCGCGATCCGGACATCCTGCCTCGCACGCACTTTGCCGCCGGGCAACTGTTCGAGCAGCAGGGTGAGATCGGCAAGGCCATCGTGCAGTACCAGAAGGCCGTCGCCGCCGGAGCGGACCACGTGGCCGCCTACAATCGGCTCGGCGTGTTGTTCGGCCGGCTCGGACACCACTCCGAAGCGGAGCGGGCCCTGCGCAAGGCGGTCGAATTACGTCCCGATTGGGCGTTCCTGCGGAACAATCTGGGTTTCGAGTACCTGCTCCAGGAGCGTTGGGGCGACGCCGAGGCCGAGCTGCGCAACGCGCTTCAGCTCAAGCCGGAGTTCGCCCGGGCCCACAACAACCTGGCCTTGGTCTTGTTTAAGACCGGACGTTTCGAGGAGTCGCTGAACGAATTCCGCAAGGCGGTGCCCGAGGCGGATGCCTACTACAATCTGGGACTGATGTTCCGGGTGCAGCACCGCGACCGGGACGCCGCCGACGCTTTCGAGCATGTGTTATCGCTGGCGCCGGGATTCCAGGCCGCCCAGACGCAGTTGGCCCAGATCACGCCGCGCTTGGAAGCAGCGCGTTCCGAAGAACCGGCCGCGGACATCCCGGAGGGTGAGGCCGTCGCCCGGATCGAGACGCCCCCGGAAGCACCGGAAGACGCCATGGTCACTGGTGACGCAATACTGACGCCCGAAGACGAAATGCTCGTCGCCGGCGCGGCACCTGAGGTCATGGTGGAGGAAATTGGGTTGGCATTCGCCGACGAACTCGTTGGAAGCGAGAT
>JBGPAW010000233.1:0-6144 GCA_041480905.1 Phycisphaerae bacterium | reverse complement strand
GGCCGCCGCGGGTTCGGGCAAGACGGCGGTGCTGGCGGAGCGGGCCGCGCACCTGGTGTGCGACGCGCCGCCGGAGCAACGCTGCGATATAGATCAACTCGTGGTGGTGACCTTCACGGAGAACGCCGCGGCGGAAATGCGGGCCCGCATCCGCGAAACGATCCACGCCCGGCTGCGCCGCCGACCGCAGGACGCCCGGTTGCGCGAGCAACTGGCCTTGATCGACCACGCCCGGATCAGCACCCTGCACGCCTTCGGCTTGTGGATGCTGCGGCGTTGGTTCAGCCAGGCCGGCGTAGACCCCGCGGCCCCGGTGCTCGACGCCCACGAGGCCGCCTTGCTGCGCAGCGAGACGCTCGAGCGACTGTTCGAGGGTCTCTACGCCGATGAATCCGAGCCCGGAGCGGACTTCCGCAAGCTCATCAATGACTACGGCTTGGGCGGCGATCTGGAAATCCGCCGCTTTCTCGAGCGGCTGGCCGCTTTCCTCGAATCTCTGCCCGATCCGCAGGACTGGCTGACCCGTTGCCTCGACCTGGTGACCGCGGATCGTCACCGGCTGCTCGAACAACTGGCCGTCGATCTGGCTGAGGAACTGACGGGGCAGGCGGATTACTGCCGGCGTGCCGCCCGCCACATCGAGGGTCATCTGTCCGACTTCATGTTCTACGGTCAGTTGCTGGCGGAAGCTGCCGAGCTGCTGGAGGCCTGGCTGGCGGAACTGCGTGGGACGAGTGGCGTAGGACGGGCCTCACCCGTCGCCGAGGCCTACCGAGCAGTGGACGACCAGGCGGGTGAAACCTGTCCGATTCGTTTCGCGGGAGTCCAGGCGGCCATCGGCGCGCACGAGTTCTGCGCCAAGGGCGCGCCCCAAGTACCCAAAGATGCCCCTGCCGAACGTCACGCCCGCCGCGAGCAGGCCCGGCAGCTCTATACCCACTTCCACGAAAGGCTGTTCCAGAACCGCTTGCAGCGGCTTTACGGCCGCTTCACGCCCGAGGAGTGGTTTGCCGGCCTGGATCGGATCGGGCCTTATGTCAGGACAGTGACGCAACTGGTCGAGCGCTACCGTCGGGACTACGCTCAAGCCAAGGCCGACGCCGGGGTGCTGGACTTCGCCGACCTCGAGCGGAAGAGCTATGACTTGTTGGTGCAGCACGCGGAGGTCGCCGCGGCCTTGCGCCAACGCTTCCACTACGTGCTCGTCGACGAGTTTCAGGACATCAATCCGCTGCAAGAGGCCATCATCCGCCTGGCGTCGCGCGAAGCCGATGACGACCTCCCCGACAACCTGTTCGTCGTCGGTGACGTCAAGCAGAGCATCTACCGCTTCCGCCTAGCGGAGCCGGACATCTTTCTCGCGCGGCAGGCCGCCCTGGACGCCCAGGAGACACCGGGAGCGTGTGTTTACCTCCAGCGGAATTACCGCAGCGCGGCGCACATCCTCGACGCGGTGAACCACCTGTTCCGCCGCCTGCTCACGCGCCACGTCGGAGGGATCGAGTACGACGCCTCGGCTGAACTTCGCCCGGGACGTCAGCCGGAAGCGGCGGGCGGGGGGCCGGCGCCGAGCGTCGAACTGCACCTGTTGCAACGGCGGTGGACGACCCAGAACGACGCGGATACGGGGCTGGTGGACCTGAACGATCCCGCAGAGTGGAGCGCCATCGAACGCGAGGCGTACGTCATCGCCCAACGCATCCGTCAAATCATCGACGCGGGGGTGGCCCGGCGCGACGGTACACCGGTCGGCTACGGCGACGTGGCGGTCTTGCTCCGCGCCGCGGCCCACACGGCCGCCCCCATGGCGCAAAGGCTCGGGGCCTTGGGCATCCCGGCCTGTGCCGACGTGGGCGGCGAGTTCTTCAACGCGGTGGAGGTCCGTGATATCCTCTCCCTGCTGAGCGTTCTGGACAACCCGCGCCAGGACATTCCGCTCGCCGCCGCGCTGCGTTCACCGGTGCTCGGCGACGCCCTGAACGAGGATGAGTTGCTCGCCCTGCGCATGATCGACCGCGACATCCCGTTCCACGAGACCGTGCGGAAGTATGCCGCCGCCGGTCCCGACCCGGCGTTGCGGGAGCGCGTGGCGCGGGTGGTGGGGCGCCTGGAGCGCCATCGTGACGAGGCGCGGCAGCGGCCGCTGTCCGAGACGCTGTGGCGCATCTACCATGCCCACGGATATCTGGCCTACGTCGGCGGACTGCCCAACGCGGCGGGGCGCCGGGCCAATCTGCTAACGCTGCACGAGTACGCCCGCCGGTTCGGCACCTTTCAAAAGCAGGGCTTGCACCGCTTCCTGCGCTTCCTCGAGACGCTCGAAGAACAGGGCCAGGACCTGGACACGACCCCCTCGCCGGCGCCCGCCGAAGGTGTCGTGCGGGTGATGAGCATCCACCGCAGCAAGGGGCTGGAGTTTCCGGTCGTGATCGTGGCGGACCTCGGCCGCCGCTTCAACCTCTCCGACGCCGCCGGGCGTCTGCTCTTCGATCGCCGGTGGGGCTTGGGTGTCCGCGTGGTGGACCGCGACCGGATGATCGAATACCCGTCCCTGACCCACCAACTGGTCGCCGGCTGCGTCAATCACCACACCCGCGCGGAGGAACTGCGGATTCTATACGTGGCCATGACTCGGGCGATGGAACGCTTGATCCTGGTGGGCTCGGCTGATTTGCCCACGTTGCGCCGCGATTACGCCCTGCACCTGGGCGCCGACGGCCCGCTGTCGCGTCTGGCGATTGGCATGGCGGCCACACCCTTGGACTGGCTCGTGCCGGCCTTGGCGACCCTGCCGCACGGGGCGGTGCGCTGGTACACCCCCGCAGACCGTGACCCTTACGCGGAAGTCCCCGAGCCGCGGACTTCAGTCCGCGCGGTCGTCCCCGCGCCTGGGGCTGCCCCACGAAGAGGAGACGAAGACCAAGTGACGGGCGTTGCACCTGCGGTGTTCGCCGTCCACACCTATAGCGAGGAGGAGATGAGCGGTTGGACGCTGGAAGTTTCCGCGTCCCGATCGGAAAAACCCACGCGCCGTGCCGCTGCTGAATTGCGGCCCCTGCCGCCGGAAGAGCCGATCGACGCTCCCGAGGCGGAAGTGGCTCCGGTCCTTGCCCGGCTGTCCTACGTCTATCCGCACCTGGCGGCGGCCTCGGTGCCGGCCATCGTCGCCGCCACGGAAATCCGCAAGCGCTACGATTGGCTGCGTGACCCCGACGAACGCCCGGCGGTGATTAGCCCGGAGCGGTTGGAAGGGGCACCTGTAGGAGCCACCGCCGGCGGTCCAAAACGAGCGAGGGCTGTGGGACGCACCCCAGCAGCCGAAGCCGGCCTCATCACCCACCGCGTTCTTCAGCACCTTGATTGGCAGGTGAAGCCGGAGCCGGAGGCCCTCCGGGACGAACTCCAACGGCTGGTCCGCGGCGGTCTTCTCGATCCCGTGGAGGTCCAGGCGGTGGACCTCGAGGCCGTCGCGTGGTTTCTTGGCACGGAACTTGGCATTAGAATCCGGGGGAGCGGCGCCGACTATCGGCGGGAGGTGATGTTCGTACACCGTCAGCCCGCCAGGGTCATCGACCCCTTGATGGGCGGGGGCGACGCGCCGCGGGGGATGAATCTCGCGACTCGGGAGAGAGAGGCACGTGGAACGGAGGACGAGCTCGGCGATAACGTGCTGGTTCGCGGAGTGATTGACGGCGTGCTCGTTTGCGGACACGGCGTGGAGATCGTCGATTACAAGACCGACCACATTCCGGCGGCGGCGGTTGACGAGCGGGCTCGGGCTTATGCGCCTCAGCTTGCCGCCTACGCGGCGGCCGCCGAAGCTCTGTTCCGCCGCCCGACGGAGAAATGGTGGCTGGTGTTCCTCCACCCGCGAACGATCGTAGACGCCCGAGGTGCCCGTTAGATGCTGGACCAGATCAAGACACGACTGAGCGAGCGTTTCGGCGAACGCCTCCGTGGCGTGGTGGTGTACGGTTCCGAGGCGCGCGGACAGGCAACGGAGGACAGCGATCTCGATGTGCTGGTTCTGCTCGATGGGCCCGTGAAACTGGGGGCCGACCTGAAGACCATAGTGGACGCTCTGTATCCGCTGCAATTGGAAATGGATCGAACGATCCATGCTCTCCCGGTAGCGCAGACCAGTTTCGAGGCGGGTGAGTTTGCCCTTTACCGCGAAGCCAAGCGGGAGGGGGTGTTCCTATGACGCAAGAGGCGGTTGATTTGTGGGGTCGTGCTCTTCGCGCGCTGCAAACCGCGAGGGCCTGGGCCGTCCAGGACCCGGATGCAGCCGCCTCTCGAGCCTACTACGCCGCGTACTACGCGGTGTCAGCTTTGTTCGCGTACCGGGGGATGACGTTCAGGAGACACAGCGCGGTTCAGGCGGCCGTCCACCGTGATCTCGTCAACGTGGGTACATGGTCACAGGAAACCGGGGCGGCGTTCTCCTGGCTGTTGAGCCTGCGACAGACTGGAGATTACGGCGGCGAAGCGCACGTTACCATCCCGGAAGCACAGGAGGCGGTCAGAGCTGCGGAGACCGTGATCCAAGCCGTGCGGGTAGCCATCCCTGAAGCTATGGACGATAACAGATGGTGAGGCAGCGAACGTGGTTGTTATAGCTCAGTACCAATGGAGTGAACGCCCCAAGCCTGCTTCTTAAGAAGCTTCGCGCGCCGAGGATGGGTGACCTTTGCATTACGTCAGAAGCATGCGCAGAGTATAGACGAAAGAGTGCCTTGATCATGGAAACCGGTTTTGAGTGGCTTGAACACGCCGATCAGTCCGAACTGCCTCCGCTCACAAGTGAGGGGCGCCATACGATTGCTCGTTCGAACCTTGATCCCGAAGCAATCAACTGGGTCTCCGAGCGCGTCTCTCACCTTCTTGACGCGATAAGGCCGTTCCTCCGTGTAGCGTTCGTAAACTTCCCAAAGACCGGACCGCATGAGCGCCTTCGGAGCCTCGAGTTCATCGCCGCGCATTGGCAGGAGATCTCGGGGCGGTGTTTGTTGGCACTTCTGTCAGCAAACGCCACAATCTACCAGCTAGTCCGTGGCTTCATCGCAGGGATCAATTCGTCCAACATCCTGATCCTGACGTTGACGGCTCGGGCGGCACTTGAAAATGCTGCCAGCTTCTGGAACCTAGCGCGATTTGTCTCGGGGCGAAAGGAAGGCATAGAGGCAGAGGTGCTTCCGTATCTTAGCGGTCAATCCCAAGACGAGAACTCGTCCGTGCTTTACGCCCCGGATCTTGTTGAGACGCTGACACGGTTCCAGCATGGTGTTCGATTCTTGCCTACGGGCAACCTGCCGAGGACACCCAGAGAAATGAAGTTCTGGATGGAGGAATGTCAATATAAGTCAAAGAACCAGTGCGTGGATAGAGCGCGACCGGTTGTCAGCGAATTGCTGGAAGACCTTGGAGCCAATCAACTCAATGTCATTACTCAGCTTGAGAAACTTGCGGGTAAACAAGACACGATGGATGTACTGTATTTGTATGCGGTCCTTTCGGAGTTTTGCCACCCCAACGCTGACAATCGTGCGCTTGCCGTGACCGACAAGGAATCAACGGAGGAGGTCGCACGTTTAGAGGTGGACGGTACGGGCGGAGCCTGGAGCCCCGTACGTAGGAAAGGCCTTGACTATTCGTTGGTTGGAATCGCCGCTGCGAGCCATGTTCATATTGAGGCTATGAAGCAATTGACGGACGGCCCACTGCTCACGCTCCGCCCTTGATGTCTTGGAGAGGTCTCCTATAGCTCTTCCGTGGGCGTTCCTGCCTTTTTGCTCCACTGAAGAGCTCTCGGCAGGACAAGGGCGGGCAAGTTTCTTGAGCATTGAAGCGAAAACCGCGACGATGGACTACAAATTGCTATGGTTCGGGTGACACAACACGCCGTCTACTGCCTGGAAATAGGCCAGGAAATCTTTGAGCGGGCCCACGCCGCCGAGCCGGGGTTCTGGGAGCAGGCCTGGTGGGCGCAGCAGGCCAACGACTACCTGCTGGCCCACGAGCGGCTCAAGGTTCAGCTCTTCCGCTTCATCGACACCTTGCCGGCCCTGCGCAGTGAGGCCGACATCGCCCGGCACTTGAAGGAATACCTCGGCGGGGATGGGCTGGAAGTCCCCAAACCCCTGC
>JBGPAW010000232.1:0-6187 GCA_041480905.1 Phycisphaerae bacterium | reverse complement strand
GATCGTACCGTGTTCGCGCTGCTTGCTCACGCGCGCGGTTCTGATGGGTTCACCATTCCCTGCGATTTCCAATCCGCACTTCGCAATCCGCGATCGCATAGTGGATTGCACTTCGGTCGGCGCCCCTCCACACCCCTCCCCCGCTGTTCCTTCCGCTCCCTCACGGTCGCGGCTCGGAATCGGCGGTTTTGCGGCTGACGCGGTCGCGCGCGGCAATTTCGCCGCGGGGGATATCGAGGTCCGCGCGGGAGTGGAACACCCACTGGCCGCCCTCGACGCGGGCTAGGAAGACCTCGCCCAGGTCGTCCAGGCATGCGCTGAACGGAATGTCCCCGGTGACGCCCTGGTACGGTTTGGTGCGATGGGCCAACACGTCGCGGATTTTGGCCCGGTTGAGCCCGGCCGCCTGAACGGCCTCGAGGAGCATGTTCATGCCGTCATAAGCGTGCGCCGCATAGGTGTCCGGCTCGGTTGCGTACTGTTGCCGGAAGGCCTGACGGAACGCTTCGAGTTTGGGGTCCTGCCGCGTCGGGTCCCAGGGGTACCCGCAGACCACGCCTTCGGCGTTGGGGTCGGCGATCCGCAGGAACTCCGGGGACGCGCAGCGATCACAGGCGAAGAACGGCTGGTTCATGCCCAGCGCCCGCATCTGGTTCAGGATAGCCGCCCCGTCCACGTCGTCACCCCAGTGCACCACCGCTTCAACGTCGCTGGCCTGGAGACGCTCAAGCTGGAGCGCGAAATCCGTCGTCCCCAGCTTGTAGGCCATTTCGATGACAATGGGGTGCTCCAGCCGGCGGCTGCCGTCCCGAATCTCCCGCACCCCGAAGCGCCCGTAGCGATTGCTCGACCGGATAATGCCGACGCGCGTGTACCCCAGCTTGCGGTAGAGGTAATCCACGAGCAGGTACCCCATCTGCCGGTCATCCCCGATGCAGCGCATCACCCACGGGATGTTGGTCTCGATGAAGGTCGGGTCGGTGTCGGCGCTGTTAAGCATGACCAGTTCGGCCTTGAGGGCCACGCGAATGGCGATGTGGGTATTGGCGCTGTCGATGGACCCCAGGATGGCCCAGACCGGGTCCTTGTAGGCCATCTTGATGACCTCATCGCCCGTGGAGCCCCACAGGCCGTTGTCGTTGGCGATCACCATCTCGAACGGAATTCCGCGCCTCAGATATCCGCCGCGGGCGTTGGCTTGTTCCATCGCCAACTGGGCCCCGCGGAGCATGGCAATCCCCAGGGCCTCTTCGTGGCTTTTGCCCCCGGTAGCCACCGAGACCGTGGGGATGATCGGCCCGATGAAACCGATCTTCAGCGTGTCCACGTGCTCGGGCTCGGGAATCCCTCGTCCCGCTCCGGTGTATTCCATCTGTTCGAGGAAATGCTCCTTGTACGGGGTGACATACCCGAAGGGCTCGACATCTGTCGCCGAATAGGCGTAGTTGGAGTCTTTCTTCAGCGTCAGCTTCGGCACTATGTAGTAGTCCACGTCGATGGCCTTGAGGAGTCTGGATAAGTCCTCCGCGTTGGCGCGATTGGCGGCCTGATCTGGTGTCTGGGCCGGCGAGACCACCCCACCCGCTCCGAGCGTCACTCCGAGCAGAAGAAACCATCCAAGCGTATAAGGTCTTACACACATGGTCCTCGTCTCCACTTCGCCGCTCCCTGACCCTTGACACATAGTGTCAAGGGCTGACGGCCGCGGGTCGGATTGCCAATCCGCAATCCCCAATCTACCGTGTTCCGACGGCGACCTCCGTCTTGGGACGCAGCCCCGGATAATACCCTTCGCCGATCGCGTGTCCCAGTCCCTTGGACGTACCCACCCAAGCGTCATTGCCGTCAAAGTCCGCGCACAACACGAAGTTGTGCGGGATGTTCGGCATCGTCTCGATCTCGGCCAGCACCTCCGCGTCCCGTTTCACCACGGCCTTGCCTTTGTGGGCCTGGTGGTCGGAGGTGTAGGTCACCCACGTGTCGGTGGGAGAATCGGCGCAAACCCCCAAACCTTTGTCGGAGCAAAACCACGCCTCGATAGCACTGCGGCCGGCCAGGTTGTTGTTGAAGTTGCTGGGGAGGCCGGAGTCGTGGTCGAAAAAGCCGCGCCAGTGGCGCCCGTCGTATCGGCAGACCCCAAAATACGTGGACACCCACAACACCTTTTCCACGTAGCTCGCCCCGGTGGTGATCACGTGAATGATGCCGTCATCGCGGTACAAGTCGATTTCCATTTCGCCGTCGGGGTCGAGATAATCCTTCCAGGTGCCGGCGGCTACGTCGTATTCCAAGACGCCGCTGCCCCACACGGCCAGGAACACCTTGTTCGGGGTGCAACAGTTGCCATAATTCCAAATCTCCTCCATGGGGGCGTTCTTTTCGGTGAAGATGGTCCATTCGCCGGTCACGGTGTTATACCGGCTGGCTCCCGCGGTGGTGGAGGCCCAGACGTTGTCGTGCTCGAGGCACACGGCGTAGACCACGTCGTTGACCAGCCCGCTGTTGAGCTGATGCCAGTGATCGAAGCGTCCGCCGCTGAAGCGGGCCAACCCTCCGCCGAACATGGCGATCCATACGTCGCCGGTCTTGGGGTCCACCGCGAGGCCGGTGACCACACGCCAGGGCAGACCGTCCTTCTCGCCCCAATTCTGAATCCGCCGGGTTCGTTGGTCCAGGCAAGCCAGTCCGTCTTCCGTGCCGATCCAGACCCGCTCGCGGTCGCAGTCCACGCGGACGGCGAAGATGTGGTCGTTGGGCAGACCGTTTTCCGTGGTGTACTGCTCCCACTGGGTATACACATAGGGCATACCGGGTTGATCCAGCACCGCGCGGGCCGAAGCCCGCGGCTCGAGCTTGGGCGTGTTCGCTGTCCGCGGGGGAGAGGAGCAACCGGCGATCATCACGATCCCGCTCATGGCCACCTTGCCTATCACGAACACCGACCTCATGTGTTTTGCCTCCGCACCACCCTCAGAGGGTCTTGAGGTACTCGATCAGGTCATTCAACTGGTCCTTGGTCATGTCATTGGTCACGCCGTGCTGGTCGCGCGGGTTGTACCGCGTCCAGATTTCCTCGAGGGTTGGCGCGATGCCGTTGTGCAGATACGGGGCCGAGTCATAGATGTTGTTCAGGTGCGGCACGTCGAATTTCGACTCATTATCAAAACGCATTCGGCTGCCAACGTCCCGCTGGGAACGGTCGGTATACAGCGGCGGGAAGTGGCACGTCACGCATCGGTTTTCCAGCGGAATGACTCGCCGGTCGTTGGTCGTGGTCCGCTCGAAAACGGCTTTGCCGCGGCGCTGCGCGGCGGTCAGTTCGCCGCCCACCGGCCGATAGCGGTTCGGCGGGCGGGGAATGGTGCAGATATAGCTGGTCAGCGCCACCAGCTCTTCCGGCATGAACGGCTGAATCCGCGTGAAGAACACCGCCAACCGCGGCCCGCACTCGCGCTCCAGCGTCGGGTTGGTCCCCTCCCACTTGAACGGGGCTGTGTCCAGGATCCCGCGCAAGGTCCGGTTGTCCACGGGCAACTCGCCGATCCCGTCCGGCTCAATGTCGAAGGTCAGGCCGTTGACGTGGCCGTCCGGGTGACACGAATGGCACGAGAACTGGCGATGAAAGGCGATGTTGGCGCTGTGGAACAGCCGCTCGCCGCGACGGACCTGGGTGATCTCCCGCGGGCCGCCCAGGTCGATCCGCGCCACGGCGTCGAGCGCGGGAACGTCAATGACCGTGACGGAATCGTCCAGAGCATTAGCCACGAACGCGGTCTGCCCGTCGCCCGCGAACAGCACGCCTCGCGGACTGGTCCTGGTCGGGATGTGTTTGATGACGAACTCGGTGGGCTTGCCTAGGTGGTGGGGGAAGACGTGCTCCCGCTCGTAGGCCGAGGCGCTCCGCAGCAGAGCGATCAGCTTGTCTACATCGACCACCGCGACGCAGTCCGACCCGCTGCTGGTGACGAAGGCGTACCGGCCGTCCGGGCTGATCGCCACGTCGGCCGGGTCCGGGAAGCATACCTGCGGCTCATCGAGGAGCACCTGATCGACCTTTCCGTCGCGCCAAATAATGCCCAGACCGTTGGTGATCGTCCAACCCTGGAGCAGGCGGGTCATAGGTACGAGGTTCTTGGTGCGCATCAGCGTGACCAGGGCGAATTCGCCGCGGGGATGCCAGGCGATGCCCTGCAACAAGTTCGCGCCGGGCAGCACCACGCGCTGGGTCACGGATTGGGTGTCGGTGTCGAGCATCGTGACCTCGGACATCGAAGACGTACGGAAAGGCACGAAGCGCGAGCGGGTGTTCGTCGCGGCGATACTGCGGTGGTCCGGCGACAGGGCCAGCGACCACGGGGCCCGGCTCGCCGGCAGCCGCCGGTGTTCTTTCAGGGTCGTCGTGTCGATCACGGAGATGCTGTCCGCCGTGGTGTTCAGCACGTAGAGGAACCGACCGGCCTGATCGAGGAGCACCCCGTGCGGCTCGTCGCCGACGGGCACGGTGGCGACCACCCGCCGTGCCGCCCTGTCGATCACCGAAACCGTATCATCCAGACGGTTGCTGACGTACGCCCGAGTGCCGTCGGGACTGAAGGCCAGGTCCGTCGGCTTGCCGCCGGTTTCGATCTCGGCCACGACCCGGCGTGCGCCCACATCCACGATCACGACCGTGTCTGAAGCTTCACAGGCCGCCCACAGTTCCGCACCGTCGGGCGACAGCGCCAGATTGAGCGGGGTCTTGTAACGCGGCCCCAGAGCCTGCTTGACGGGTTCGGGCGGGCGTTTCGGGTGGGCGATCTTCTTCAAGTCCGCCGCGTAATCGAAGGGACGGCCATGGGCATTCTCGTGGCAGGGCGAGCACGTTTTCTCAGTCACGGGCTGCAAGCCCGCCTGCCGGGCCCCCCGTGGATCACGCATGATGGCTTCCGCCTGGTATGCGCTCCCCGGGCCGTGACAGCTCTCGCACTGCACGCCGTCGGCCACGTCAAATCCTTCGAGGAAGCAACTGGCAGGCTCGCCGGTGCCGGTGGTGTGGCAACGCAAGCACGCGGGCTGCTCTTGTGGGTTTCCGGTGATACCCTCGCGAGAGGCCATCTCGTACCCGGCGGACGTACCCAACACCGCATAGGCTCGGGCATGGCGGCTCAGCCGCCAGCGGCTGAACTGGTAGCCCATCCGCGGTGCCTGATGGCACCGCGCACAAGCGATCACGCCGGTGTACTGATAGGGAGTCTCGCTCGGCTGAGTCCGGGGGTTCTGCGGTTTGGAAGGTCGCGGTCTGGTTTTTGAGTCGGTGGGCATCCCCCCGAGGTCGTGGGCCGGTCCGCAGATCGCTTTCAATTCTTTCTGGACGTCAAAGACCGGTGAGCGCAGGACGGCCACGTGGGAACCCTTCACATTGTGGCAGTTCATGCACTCGCGTTCGCCGGGAGTTTTCAGTCCGGCCCGTGCTGCCTTTTCCCGATCCATCGAATCGCCCATCACGTCCGGGCCGATGTACTCACTGCCGGGACCGTGGCACGTCTCACACTGAATCCCGTCTTCGCGGAAGAAGCTGACCTCCTTCTCCCAGCCTTCCGCGTCGTAACCGGTGACGTGACATCCCAGGCACACCGCCGCTTCCTGGGGTTCCCCGGGAATCCCGCTGAGTTGGGCGATCTTCTTCGCCTCCGGGCTCCACAGCGTGGCGTAGGCTTGGGCGTGCTTGGAGACCCGCCAGCGGCTGAACTGGTGCCCGGACCGCGGCCCATCATGGCACTCTCCGCAGACCCGGGCCCCCACGTAAACCGGTTGACGGTCCTTCACCCCCGGATCGTAGGCCCAGGCGAAACCCCCCGCCAAGCCCAGGGTCAGTGCCGCACTGCAAACACTCCACCGCATGGTACCCTGTCCTCTCAACCCTACCGAGCGCCTTGAATGACGTTCAGCATCTGATCGGCCTTGACGTTTTCGAGCGTGGTTACGCTGCGGTCCGGCCAGCGAACCTCGACCTTGTCAGCCTGGCTGGCCGGGCCGAGGCCGAAATGCACCCGCGGGTCGCTCTGCGAAAGATATCCTACCACCGGAGCCACTTCCTGCACCATCCGCATCTTGCCCACGGTGACGGTGACCCGCGCTCCGACCGCCTCCACTTTCGTGCGGGCCAACCTGGGGGCCACTGTCAGCCAATGGTTGCGGTTCCCGCCCT
>JBGPAW010000231.1:0-6197 GCA_041480905.1 Phycisphaerae bacterium | reverse complement strand
GGAAGCGCCGCGAACCGCTGGTTCTGACCGCAGCTTGGGACGACAAGACGTTCACCTATCGGCCCACCGATGGCTGGGAAGAGGCCTTGAGCGAGGTACTTGTCCCTCCTCCAGTTCCTGCTCCTCCCCCCACTCCCACTCCTCCCCTCGCCGCCGCCCCTCCTCCGGCTCCCGCCCCTACGCCTGTAGCGGAGACCCATCCGCGACGATTCGCCAAGCGCGTCGCCGTGGGAGTGGCTGCGGCGATCGTCCTCGTCGGGGTGGGCTACCTGGTGCGTGAGCTACCCACTCGCCCACAAGTCCAAGTGTCTGAGGTTGCCCCCAAGTCCGAGCCGCAGGTCCGTCCACCCGCGATGGGAGCAAACGACAACGCTGCCGGCCAACTTCAGGAGGTCCTGCCGATAAACAAGAACTCGGGCCCGGTGTCGGACAGCCAAGAACAGGGGAACACTACGGACGGCGGACCCGCCCCCGGAAACCACGAAGCGGTCAACGCGAACACGGAGACAACGCCGGCTAAGAAGCCTGAGCCACCTTCCGTTGCGGAATCGTCGCCGGCTGAGGAACCTAAGCCCCTTGTCGCAGCGGAGTCACCGCCGGGAGAGGTCGCGTATAACGCCATCAAGGACATCAAAAAGACGCTGTGGGTGCGAAGCCGTTCCGAGCTCGCTCAACTCGGGGATTTTGTGGACCTTTCGCAGATCAAAGTGCAACTGATCTCCGCGGCGGAGTGGCGCCTGTCGGAGACCCAGGATCGCTGGGTAGCGGAGGGCGTCGCGGCTGGGATTTATTGCACGTCGGATACCCACCTACCTCCACCTTGGGCGGTGCTGGGCCCGATTCGCCTGCCGCTCCCGATCAAACTTGAGGTGGACGTGAAAGACGGCAGCGGTCGTGTTTCTCCCGACTACCAATCGGAGGAGCTGGGCCTCCTAAAAGCCGAACTCCTCAAGCGGCAGAACTCGGAACTGGGAAAGGCGAGGGGGGCCCTTGAGAGCATGTTGAAGACCGTGGCCGTGAAAGCCGAGGTCACAGCTCCCGTCGAGTTTCCGGAACTGGTGCGTCAAGTCGAGTTGACGGTTAATGCGGCACCCCTCCGACCTCGCACGCTAAACACCGCCTGGGACCGCGAGAAACTGGAGTTCGCCGCACCCGACCCAACGGATGTCTATGCGTTGATCCTGGCATACCAGACCCTCGAGCAACTTAACGATCGGTCCAAAGCCGCGGACGATTGGCTTAGCCAAGGCTCGCTAAGCCCCGTGGTCGAGATCAGCGCACCGGCGGGGGGGATGTGGACCTTGGCCGTCGCCGCGCCATGGGTGCCGAGCGACGCCGACGTTTCCACACTCGCCGCCAATGACCGGCTGTTAATCCAGGTTGACTGGCTCCAGAATCCCGACGTTACTGCCGCCGACCTCGTCACCCAGATTCTCGAGACCAAGAAACCCGAGTATTGGCCGTTGGCGGAAGCCTACCACAAACTGGCGAAAGGCGACCCATTCTTCCCGGTCACCCCGCTCAGGGACGTCGCCGGGGCGGGTAAGGAGGTCGCGGATTATCTCCGGTCGGACCCCTATATTGCACCCGAATTGACGCTGAAAACTGATCCGACCAAACACAGCCCCCAATTGACCCAGAAGCCCCCCTTCTCCCTGAAGGTAGATTGTACCGGGCGGTGGGGCTTCCGCCTCGATCTGGGCTTGGCGGATGGAGGCTTACCGGGAATCGACACGAACGGTTTGCGGTCAGCTCTCGCCCAAGAGCCGATGCAAAAGCCCATTGATTTGACCGTTACGTTCGTTCTTGCCCAAGGAGAGGCGCAACCTACGGTCACGGACGACGACTGGGCCCGATTCGCCGCGTTGCTCAGGAAGGTCAAGGCGTTGGACGCTCAACTCCGCCGCTGGCAGGATCGCCAGAAACTCGAGAAGGTCATCGAGGACCTTCTCGAAAACGAGAAGAGCGCGGCGGTTGAGCCGGCCCAAGCCTTTGAATTCCTCAAGCGCATTCTTGCGGTCCAAGGAGCGAAGGTTCCGGACGATCTGACTCTGCAGGATTTCTTCAAGGCCTTGGGTGATCCTGGAGCGGGAGGGGGGTATTATATCAGCTTGTTTAGGGAAAAGAACAAGCGGAGGAGCAACATCAGCCCTACGATTGTCGCGTCTTACTTCTGCGGTCCCACACGCTGCTATGCCCTCACCTGGAGCGGAGTGGGCGGCAAGCTGATCGAGGGGCCGACCGTCCTCCGGTTGTGTGAGACTCGAGAGCTGGTTCGTTGGGCAATCACAAGGCCTCAGCCCCAGGACAACTGGGGCGACAAGCTATTCGGTGCGGTGCTTGACAAGGTCCGAAATGCAATCCGGGCCAATCCTCCAGGGGGCGAACGCCCCTTTAGGGATCAGCTGGGCGTGGTTTTTGCGCTGGATGACGCCCTCTGGTTGGCAGAGCGAGGTCAACTCGAAAACCTTCCCTTCAAGGAACAGGAAAGCCTCCTGCCAGACTTAGGGTCGCCAAAGGGTGCACCGTCCTTACGCGTCACATGGTCCAAACTGCGCGACCTCGGCAAATGCGACAATCCCTGCAACTACAGGTTTGTCCGGGTTCTGTCGCAACCGGATCTAGGCGAACCCACTGACGAGGAACTCTGGGCCCTGGGGACCGTTTACACTTCGCTCATGCCTACGGGCACCCCGCCCACTCCGTAGCCTCGGTCCGCCGAGAAAAAATGCCAAGTGGCTTGACAACACCGTGTCGTAGGCGTCAAATCCCCGGTTTGTGCGATCGGCGATGGGGCTCGCACACGAGGTATAAGCCGGTAAGGCAGGTGGCGTACGGCGCGCCGGCGCGGGCGCGCGTCAGATTGAGCGGTTTCCTGGCGGACCTGCTGAACGGGAGTAGCCCCAGTCACCGTCTCCGCTCAGTAACCGCGACGCAGGGTGAACGTATGCGAAGACTTTTGACAAAATGGGTCCTCTGGTTGTGTCCAGCCGGGGTGTTGCTCCTGCAAGGGTGCATCTTCCAAGACCCCGACGTGGGGCTTCGGGCAGGGCTGACCTTCGGTTCGGACCTGGCGATCTTTTTGCTGGAGAACGCGACCGCCGGCCTCGGGATGTGAGGCCTCCACGGGGCGGTCGTGAAAGGACCGGTGAACCATGGTTCAAAATAGATGGCGTCGGTGGGTGGTGGGCGCGGTGCTGGCATGTGGGTGCCTGTTCGCGGGGCCTTGCGGAATCACCACGTTGCAGTTCCAGGATTTCCTCACCTCGGCCTTGATCCGCACGGGCGTGACCACACTGGCCAGCGTTTTCGAAGCCGCGACGATCAACGCCGCGAACCCGCAGTAGTTTGAACCACCAGTCCGGCCCGGCGGGCCGTGCCGCTCTGCCGCCGCCCGCCCCGGCCGCGCGGAGATGTTAGGGCATGAGAGCTTTCACCTTTCACGCAACAGCCTTGTTCATCGTTGTCACCCTCGGGGGGCTCCGCAGCTACGGGCAGACGCAGTCCTCCCCGGAAGCGATCCTCGACCTCAACCAGGGCATCCACGAATACCTGCAAGGGCAGTTCTACCAACAACAGGCAGCCGGATTTGAGCAAGCCGCCCAGACCCATTATGAGGCGGCCATCGGACGCTTCTGCGGCGTCCTCGAGCGGGAACCGGACCACGCGGCCGCACGCCTGTTTCGAGCTCTGGCCCACGGACAAATCGCCCTACTGGAACAGGACGGACGGAGTGACCAACGCAACAAGCGCACGGGGCTGATCGAAAGCCGCGAAATGCTGAGGGAGGAGACACGGCTCCAGGAGCGCCGAGAGAGACTTGCCGAACTCGACCGACATCTCCAACTCAAGGACTCCGGTCTCAGCCCTGCGGAACAATTCATCCTGGAACGAGAGCAGGGGATTTTGAAGGGCACGTTGGAGGATTTTGACCTATTCAGGACACAAGACCTGGAGGGGGAGATCCGGCGGACCAGCGCGCAGATTCAGGAAATATCGCGGCGCGAGCGGGACCACTATGAGCAGATGCTGGCCGACGTGAGGGTATTGGCCCGATCCCTTAAGTCTCCTGAGGTGGTGGTCGGCTTGCTCGAGGTCATCGCCCGCACCAAGATGGCCCGGCTCGACGAGTTGCAGGCTTTCGACCTCAAAGAAGGACTCGCCCCCGGCGGTGCTTCCGCGGAGCAACTCCGCCACCTCGCGGAAGGCCATCTCGAACAGGCTGCCCGCGTACTCGAGGCGTATCTCCAGACCGGCCCCGTCGGGGAGGACGCCACGCGCATCCGGTTCTTCCTGGGCGTAATCCGGTTTCGCCAAGCCGTCCCTCAGCGCGCCCGGAACGAAGCCCCCCGGCATGATGACCGCCGATTGGGCCAGGCCGAGGAATTGATGAAGCAATTGGCCGGTTCCGACCAGATCGAAAAACGTTGGCGCAGCTATGCTGAGTTGTACCTCGGGCTGATCGCCACGGAGCGCGGAAAATACGGAACCGATCTCCGACAGCGCCAAGCAGCGTTTGAGGAGGCGCGGACTCACCTCAATCAGGCCGGTGAGTTGGACGCGGTCAGAGATGACAAGACCAACGAATGGGAGTCGGCCAGCAGCTATGTCATCCCGGAGATCATTGCCCGTCAGCGGCCCGTCCTCGAACAGCTCGAGAAAGAACCGGCCCAACTTCTTCCGCAATTCCGCAACGACTTCCAATTATCGGTCTATACCGGCGCGCACCGCGACACCAACGTGGTATTATTGGGCGACAGGACCGATATGCCCCGCGGCATCTCCAATCCGCGCGATTTCGGCTTTACTTTGGGTACCGCCTTAGACTATATTGGTGATCTGGGCAGATGGGATCACCGTCTGGCACGCTGGACCGTGGGGGTCCAGGGTCGGGTTCGTCAGTTGTGGCACGTCCGCGTCGACGAGTTTGACGAGCAGGACTACGGGGGCAGCGTGGCGCTCCAGTATGAGGTGATGCCGGAGAAGGATGGGTTGGGACCGCTGCTCGCCAGGGTCCAGTACGACTACGACTACGTGCTCTTAGGGAGAGATGCCTTCGTGGAAATCCAATCCGTCACTCCCAACCTCCGCCTTTACGCGCTCAAGCGGAGAGCCGCCACGGACCTGTACTTCACTTACTCGATCCGCGACTACCGCGAGCCCCTCTACGATCGTCGCTACGACCGTGACGGAGATTACGACAAGTTCGGGTTCACCCAGAGTCTCAAAACGGTTGACCTGGCGGAGGTCTACAAGTCCCGCGGGATTGAGCCCTGGGGCCTGCCCGGCGATGAGACCCTCGTTCAGGATGATCCCGACTATCCCGCCCGCTATCTGACGCCTTTCATCGGCTTGGAGTATGAGTGGGACGCCACCTACGGCGATGAGTTCGATCAGAAGGCCTACGTGCTCACCTGCGGGGCGGACGTGCCGTTGCCCTACGGGCTGTCGCTCGACGCCACGGCCCAGTTTGAATGGCAGGATTACGCCCACGGCAGCCTGATCGACTTCCACCGTCGCGGGCGGAGCGATTTCATCCAACGGTACAGCGTCGGTGTCTCCCGGAGCTTCGTGCTCCGGGGCGGTGACCCGGCCAACCGTTATGAGTTGGCCATCGACCGCGTGCTGCTCACCATAAGGGCCGACGCAAGCTGGACGCTGGACGACAGTAACGTGGTGGATCGGCTCGGCCAGGCGATTTTCGAGTACGATCGGGTGATCTACGGTCTGACGTTTGCATTCACGTTCAACTAGGATCGGCGTGAGGAAGTCTATGTTCTCCAGAAAGGTTCCAGGCATGATGGCGGTCGCCGTTCTCATCATTCTGGGGGTCGGCCTGTCCGCCGGGGCTGAGGAGGCCAAACCGTACGCCGTGATTACCTCTCTGGGCGGCGGTGGAGCCAGTCGGGTCGGAGGCGCTGCTTTTTCCACCGGGGCCCCTTCCCAGCCGATGGACTATCAACTTGCAGCGGGTGAGACCATCGTTACCACCAACGGGACAGCCGCCCTGCTGCTTCCCGGCTACGATACCGTAATCCAGCTTGGCGACGCGTTGGCTCCCGCCGAACTGCGGCTGGACCAGTTCGCCACGGCTGGGAAGCAGATACCGCTCAAGGTCACGGTATCGCGCGGCCAGGCCTTGGTCGTGCAAAAACCCGACGACCAGGACTGGTTATTGGTCGACTTCGGCACCAACG
>JBGPAW010000230.1:0-6222 GCA_041480905.1 Phycisphaerae bacterium | reverse complement strand
GTTAATCATACAGTCTCGCTATCGGCAGATGCACATAGATCGCGTCTTGCGCCCGGCCGCGGCATTCGACTTCGCACGCGATCAGCTCGGAGTCCTTGCCGGCTACGTCTTCCCGGCTCATCACCAGGACGGGCTTGCCGTTCTCGACCTGGAAGAGGCCCTTGCCGTATTCCATCAGGATGGCGTTGGTCGCCGCGTCGCACTTGTCGTAGTCGATGTACACCGTCCCGCCGTTGATCGGGAACGAAAACCCGTTTCTCGGTGGGGTGAAGGGGTGCTTCCTCATGAGTTGGCGCGGCTTGTTGCCGTTCTCGGCCACCAGCGCCTTGATCCGCTCGGCGCAGAAGGCCGGCGTGTCGTCCTTCTTGTAGCCCTCCACCTTGGCGGGCAGGTTCTTGCAGTAGTCGGTCAAAATTTGTACGGCCCGATCCTCGCTGTTGCCGCCCAGCCGGATCACCGCCGGGATGGACAGATTCATCTCATAGAACGCCTTGGCCAGCCCGTAGGCCGAGTGGTATTGTTCCTGGCTGGCCACTCCCGACCCGCTCCCGAAGTAGCCGTCCAGGTTCGGCTGGGACAGAATAATCATGGCCGCCCGGTATACCTTGGCGGCCGACGGGTTGCCCGAGGTGTCGGTGAAGTTGGCGATCTTGAAGCCGGCCTTGGTGATGGCGTCCATGCTCATCATGGACCCGCCGCCGCCGGCCCCGTGAAACCCGAGATAACCCTCCCCGGGCCCGAACCCTTGGGCGAGTTGGGCAAAGTAGAATGTCCCGCGGTGGTCGTTCTTCTCCACCTCGTAGGCGACGCGTTCGAGCGGCGTCGGCGGGTGGTCGAGTTCGCGGGCGATCTCGATGCCCAGTTCCTTGTGCCGGAACACCGCATAGTCGTCGATGGTAAAACGGCAGTCGGCGGCCACCGCCCGCCCGTCCGCCGTGATGACCAGCGGATTGATCTCCGCCGACCGGGCTTCCTTCTTGATCGCTAACGCCGCCAACTTGACGAGCACGTCGGCGATCTCGAGCTGCGTTCGACCGGTGAGGCCCATGCGGCGGACGAGGTTGCGGGCCTGGTAATCCGGCAGGCCGGTGAGGATATCCAGGTGCGTCTGGGCCACGCGAACCCCGCCGGCCACGGCCCGTTCCTCGATGCCGCTGCCACCACTTAAGCTGAATAGCAGCAAGGGCTTACGCGCCGCATCGTCAATGATGATCGACGCGAAGCACTCGGTTTTGATCGCCAGCTTCTCTTCGACCAGCACGCGGTCCACGGTGAACGAACCGACCTTCATGCCCAGCAGTTGCCCGGCGACTTTGACCGCCTGGTCGGGCGTGTCGGCGAACTGGATGCCGCCTATTCCGGCCCGCGAGGTTGTCCACGCCTGAATCTTCAGCACAACCGGACCGTCGATTTCCGTCGCCAGCTTTCGAACTTCTTCAGGTGTCGCCGCCGGTCCACCCGCCGGGACCGCAATGCCGCCCTCTTTGAGCAGTTGCTTACCTTGATACTCGTGCAATCGGGCCACGGGGGGTTTCCTCCCTCAGCGAAAGCGCAGGATGGTCCTCATAATGTTGTGATTCTTCAGCAGTTCCGCAAGGTCTTGCTGCAGTGGCCGATTCCGAGACTACAACCGTTTCTGGCCGGCGGACTTCACCTCGTCGGGGCAGCCGCTCTCGAAGAGCTTGAAGTTCTCGACGTAGCGGGCGGCCAAGGCGTCGTACTTCTTCCAATACTCGTCCTTGCTGCCCCAGGTGTTGGCCGGGTCGAGCACCTCGGCGGGCACGTCGGGACACGCCGTGGGCACCTCGAAGCCGAACAGCTTGTCCTTGCGGTACTTCACGTCGCTGAGCTGCCCGTCGAGGGCGGCGTTGAGTAAGGCCCGGGTGTGGTGGATGCTTATGCGCTTGCCCACGCCGAACCGCCCGCCGGTCCAGCCGGTGTTCACCAGCCAGCAGCGCGACCCGTGCTTGGTCATCTTCTGCTTGAGCAAGTTGGCATACCGGAAGGGATGGTGCACCATGAACGGAGCCCCGAAACAAGCGCTGAAGGTGATCTGCGGCTCGATGCCCAGCCCGATCTCCGTGCCGGCGATCTTCGAGGTGTAGCCGCTGATGAAGTGATACATGGCCTGGTCCATGGTCAGCCGGGCGATCGGCGGCAACACGCCCGAGGCGTCGCAGGTCAGGAAAATGACGTTCTGCGGATGCGTGCGGGACATCTTCTCGGGCATCACGTTGGGGATGAACTCCAGGGGGTACGAAGCCCGCGTATTTTCGGTGAGCATGTCGTCATCCAGGTCGATCCGCCGCGAGGTGGGGTCGTAGATCACGTTCTCCAGGATGGTGCCGAAGCGGTGCATGCAGGCGTAAATCTGGGGCTCGTACTCCGCCGACAGGCGGATCACCTTGGCGTAGCACCCGCCCTCGAAGTTGAACACGCCCTCGTCGCTCCAGCCGTGCTCGTCATCGCCGATGAGGCGGCGCTTGGGATCGGCGGAGAGCGAGGTCTTGCCCGTGCCCGAGAGTCCGAAGAACAACGCCACGTCGCCGTTCATGCCCACGTTCGCGGAGCAGTGCATGGCCATCACGCCCTGCAGCGGCAGGAGAAAGTTCAGCACGGTGAAGATGGTCTTCTTGATTTCGCCGGCGTAGCTGGTATCGGCGATGAGGGCCAGCCGCTCGGCGAAGTTGAGGATGATGGCGGTTTCGGTGCGCGTACCGTCGATGCGCGGGTCGCACTTGAACGAGGGCGAGGCGATAATGGTGAACTCCGGCACGTGGCGCTTGGCTTCGTCCTGGGTCTGGACGGGCAGGAACATGTTGCGGGCGAACAGGCTGTGCCACGCCCGGTCGGTGATGATGCGCACGGGCATGCGGTATTGCGGGTCGGCCCCGGCGTAGCAGTCCTGGACGAAAAGCTCCTCGCCCTGCAGGAAGGCCTGGAGGCGCGCGACCAGCCCGCCGAACTTCTCCGGGCTGAACGGCCGGTTGTACTCGCCCCACCAGATTTTGTCCGCGGTGGTCGGCTCCTGGACGACATACTTGTCTGCGGCCGCCCGGGCGGTGTGCTTGCCGGTGTTCACCAGGAAGGGACCGCCCCGGACCAAGTGCCCTTCGCCGCGGAAGACGGCCTCTTCGTACAGGGCCGGCTCGGGCAGGTTCCAGAACACCCGGTCCAGATACACCAGCCCGTGGTTCTTGAGCTTGTATTCGCTGGCCAGGTCGCCGGCCTGCTTGGACGCGGGGGTTTCGAATTCGAGGTATTTCATGGACGATTCCACCCTATTTAGAGCCCATCCGGATTACCCCCTCTCTCCCCCAGGGAGAGGCCGGAGGTTATCCGCATCGAATCCAATATCCTCAGCCCCCAGAGGGGGCGACATTCGGTAGCCAGGGGCGCCAGCCCCTGGACACCGGGTGAAGAATCTTTTGAGCCCCTGAAAGGGGCGACACTTCCCCGGGTATCTCGGCGACCCCAGTGCCGCCCTTCCAGGGCTCGGAGGGTGACCGCACCGGCTACCAGGGGCTGGCGCCCCTGGCTACCCAATGCCGCCCCCCTTCGGGGGCTCGGCGATGGCGCCGGGAACAAGTCGTCCAAACACGTCATAGAGAAGCTGGAGTACCCGAGTTCCGATCTTGTTCTCCGGCGTCATCTTCACGCCCGCATCCGTAAGAAGCAGTGCAGTAGGGTCGGGGGAGCGCAGCGCAACCCACCGGTTTTCTCTTTTCCGGTGGGTTGCGCTGCGCTACGCTTCGCTCCACCCACCCTACGTCGATTCTCCCACTTCGACATTTCGACGTTTCGACGTTTCGGCGTTTCCTACGTCCAATCGCGCACCAGCTTGCGATTCCCGATGTACAACTCATTCGGCGAATTCGGGTCGAGCGCCCATTTCATGCGCTCGATCCCTTCGGTCACGTCCTTGACCGTCCCGCAGGTGGACAACCGCAGATGCCCCTCCAACCCGAACTCCTTGCCCGGCACGGTCACCACCCGGACCTTTTCGAGCAGGAACTGGCTGAGCTTGGTGGAGTCCTTGTTGTAAACGCTGAAGTCGGGGAAGCAGTAGAAGGTCCCGTCCGGCGGGGTGACCTTGACCCCCGCGAAGGCCCTGAGCTTCTGGAGCATCACGTTGCGGTTGTTCTCCAGCGTCATGCGCAGGCTCTCCACGCTGGACTGCACGCCGTTGAGCGCCCCCACGGCGGCCATCTGCAACACCACCGCCGGGCCGGAGGTCTGGTGGCTCTGGATGTTGGTCATCACCTCGATGAGCTTCTTGTTGGCCACCGCCCAACCGATGCGGAAGCCGGTCATGGCGTATTGCTTGGAGACGCCGTTGATCACGATGAGTTTGGAGTTCTCGCTAAGGTCCTTGGCGTACTTGTAGCAGTTGATCGGCTTGCGACCGTCGAAGAGCAGGCGATGGTAGATGTCGTCCATGATCAGATACAACCCGCGTTTCTCGCAGAACTCGACGACCTCGGCGATGAACTCCTCGGAGTACATCGCCCCGCTGGGGTTATTCGGGCTGTTGATGATGACGGCTTTGGTGTATGAGCCCACCTTAGCTTCGAGGTCGCGCAGGCGCGGATAGAAGGTGCCGTCTTCCGGCAGGACCGGCACGGGAACCGCTCCGCACAGCTTGGCCATCTCCGGATAGCTCACCCAGTAAGGGGCGGGAAAGATGACCTCCTCCTGGGGGTTGAGGATGGCCTGGAGGGCGCACATGATGGCTTGTTTGGCTCCGCCGGAGGCCATCACGTGCTCCGGCGCCACCTTGCGGTCGTAGAACTCCTCGGTGTAGCGGATGACAGCCTGCTTGAGGGCCGGGATGCCGTCGGCCGGCGTGTAACGAATCTCGCCGCTGCTGAGCAGGCCGGCGGCGCTGATCAGGGCGTCGAGGGGGGCCTTGCTCTTGGGCTCGCCGCCGCCCAAATGGATGACCGGTTCGCCCTTTTCCCGCAGCAGGGCCGCCGTTTCGTTCAGCTTCAGGGTAACCGATTCGCCGATGGTCCTCGCGATCTGGCTGATACTCATCCTTGTTCCCCTGCTACGCTAATTCACGCAGTTCAGCACCTGGCCGGTCTTCTTGAACTCCTCGACGATCCGCACTACTTCATAGGCGACAGCCAACTGGGCCTGCTCGGTCGAAGCCCCGATGTGATGCGTGCCGTAGACCTTGGGATGCTGCATGACCGGATCGGCGAACTTCTTGTCGGCCGCTTCGGGCTCGATCTCGTATACGTCCAGGCCGGCGCCGGCGATCTGGCCGGCGTCGAGGGCCTTGACCAGCGCGCGCTCGTCCACCACGCCGCCGCGGCTGCAGTTAATAACGAACGCCGTCGGCTTCATCATGGCGAACTGCTTCGCCCCGATCATGTGCTTGGTCTGGTCGTTGTAGGGCACGTGCAGGGTGATGAAATCGGCCTGTCGGTAGAGGGTGTCGAGGTCCACCTTCCTGATGCCCAGTTCCTTCTCCAAGGCCGGGTAGCTGACCACGTCGTAATAGACCAGCTCCATCTCGAAGGCCTTGCCCCGGCGGGCCACCGCCGCCCCGATCTGCCCCAGGCCGGCGATTCCCAGCGTCCGGCCTTTGATGCCGCGGGCCTTACCGTACTCTTTCTTGTTCCACACTCCCTTACGGAGATCGACGGTGTTGTCCACGAGGCGGCGGTCCAGGGCCAACATCAGCCCAAAGGCCAACTCCGCCACGGCCATGGAGTTCGTCCCCGGGCAGTTGGCGACCGCGATGCCCCGCGTGTGGGCGTGCTTCACGTCGATGGTGTTGTAGCCGGCGCCGGCACGGATCACCAGCTTGAGCCGCTTACCGGCCTCCAGCACGTCCTGGGGCACCTCCGTCGAGCGCACGATGAGCACCTCGGCCGGGCTGTCCTTCATCGCCTGCACCAGCGATTCGCCGGACAGATCGGCGTCCTGCGTGATCGTGCAGCCCAAGGCAGCCAGTTTCTCGACACCTTCCGATTCAAACTTGTCGGCGATCAGGATGTTCATCAAAGCACCTCTCGGTTAGGCGGTTCGGCGGTTTGACGGGCCTTACGGGGCCCGGTCCGTCCACTTACGATTTCATTATGATCGGATTCGGGTTTTCCTGCAACGCGACGATTTGTCGGACCATGATCGTAGGCTGTTTGATCGGTTGATTGAGGCGGTGTTCCGGTTTACACTAAGGAGGTGGATATAACCCCATGAGTGACCGCTTGG
>JBGPAW010000229.1:0-6226 GCA_041480905.1 Phycisphaerae bacterium | reverse complement strand
GGGATGAAGTGGGACGTGGAGCACGCGGAAGGGATGATGAACTTGGTGGCCCTGCGCGAGAGCGGCCAGTGGACCGATTACTGGAACCGCCGCCGTGTCGCCTGATGCCACAATCCCTTGCCAGACCCCGTCTGTTGCGCGATATCCGTAGCGTTTGTTATCTCCGGATAAATTCGATATACTGACGTAATAGCTCTGTGGCTTGCCAGGGGGCAAGATGCGACCCATCCGCGAGAACAGGAGAAATGATCGTGATCCGTTTCAGGAACTACCCCAAACACCGATGGCCGCCGTTGGTGGTAGCGGTTGTAGCACTCGCGGCTCATGGCGCGCTCGCAGCCGATCCGGCAGTGGTCCCCGCCACGCTCCACCCGACGGCCGGCGTGCCGACGACCCTGGAACTCAACCTGCCCGTGGCGGCGGGTCGAGAACGCACCGGCTGGGACACGGCCAACGTGGCCCAATTCTTCGTGCGGTCAGCCGGGGTGCAGAAGAGCTTCCTGCCGCTCAATGTGGCACCGGACGCGAAGCAGGCCACGTACAGCGTCGAAAAGCCGGGCCCGGCCCTGTTATGTCTGGGTGTGGGACCGCCGGAGACACGCGGTCACAGCGACTCCTGGCAACGCGTCACCCACTGCGTAAAGATCGTCTTGCAGGTTCGCCCCAAGGATGCGGACCAGGCCCCTGCTCCCACCTCCAACGCAGGCCTCATCGCCAAGACCGGCCAAAAGATCGAAATCCTGCCCCTGGTGGACCCCACCCGTGTGCGGAAGGGCGACGACCTCCCGCTCCGGGTCTACTACGAAGGCGGCAAAGTCGAGGGTGGACGCGTCACCGCGACGGTCGCTCCGCCCGCCGGCGAGGACGACACGAAGGTGGAGGTGAGCGCCGCCCGCCCGACGGACGCCGAAGGGACGACCTGGTTGCCCATCACGCAGGCCGGCACCTGGGTCGTACGTTTCGTCCATGAAGTCAAGGGCGATTCAAACCCCGAGGCCGCTCCGCAGCGTTATGTGGCTGAGTTGGTCTTCGACGTAGCCGAAGGAGTGGAGCGATGAACCCTGGTAGCTCTTTGGGTGAACAAGGGTTGCCCCACAGGCGTCAATGCAGAAGGCTCATCATTCCGGGTGGCATGCCTTCACGCGGTCCCGGTCTGCCGGGACCACGGGTAGGCATGTCGTGGCATCCGGAGCATGGCTACCCGCGATCCGCCCAACGCGGATCGCGTGAAGCCATGCCACCCCGGGTCCCATTGGCGACGCTCCCCCTCACCGGAGTTTTGGCGCTGGGTTTGTTCCTCACAACGTGGTCGGCCGTTCCTACCACCGCGCTGGCCGTGCCGCCGGCCTGGGAAGAGATCGGCCCCGCCCCCATCCTCTACGGCGAGGGCGGCTATAGCGGACGGCTATCGGCCGTCGTCTGCAGCCGCACGGACTGGAACAAATACTACGTGGCCGGGGCCGACGGGGGCGTGTGGCGAACCACCGACGGCGGATCAACCTGGACGCCCCTGACCGACGCCATGCCGACCACCGCGATGGGCGCCCTGGCCATGGACCCCACCGATGAAAACACTCTGTACGCCGGCAGTGGGGAGGCGAACTTCGCCAACCACAGCCGTTACGGCTTGGGCCTCTACCGCACCACCGACGGCGGCCAGACCTGGGTCCAACTGGCCGAAGGCGCCTTCGCCGGCCGCTGCTTCTCGCGTATCCTCGTGGACCCGCTGAACCCGGCGATCCTCTGGGCGGGAGTTACGCGCGCCGGCGGTTTTCCCGAAGGCGTGGCCGCCCGGGGCCACCCGCAAGCCTGGGGTCAGGTAGGCGTGTTTAAGTCTACCGACCACGGAGCCGCCTGGACGCAGGTCACCACCGGCCTGCCGGCACTGTCGGCTACGGATTTGGTGCTCGATCCGACCAACCCCCAGATTCTCTATGCCGCCATCGGACACATCTTCGGCCACGCAGACAACGGCATCTACAAGAGCACCGACGGCGGGGCCGGTTGGACCAAGCTCGCCGGCGGCTTGCCCACCAGCAATGTCGGGCGGATCTCCCTGGCCATCGCGCCCTCCAATCCGGCGGTGCTGTACACCATCTACACCAATGCGGCCTCGGCCAGCGGGGGTAACGCCACCACCATCAATGTGTACAAAACCATCAACGGCGGGACCACCTGGACGGCCCTGGACCCCAGCAACTTCCAGGCCACCTACGGGTGGTACCTTTCGACGGTCATCGTCCACCCGACCAACCCCAACACCGTCATCGTTGGCGGCCTGGACCTGTTGCGTAACACCGGCGGCGGTTGGACTGATGTGACCCCGCTGCACGTGGACATGCACGCGCTGGCCTGGGACGCCGCCGGCCGCCTCCTGGTCGGTAATGACGGCGGGCTGCACCGCTCGGCCGATCTCGGTTCCACTTGGACTTCCCACAATTACAACCTGGGCTGCATTCAGTTCTACGCCGGCCTGTCGCTCAGCCCGGCGAGTCCCTTCTATGTCTACGGCGGCACCCAGGATAACGGGACCAACTTCCGCACCGCCGACAGCCCCGCCTGGACCCAAACCTTGAGCGGTGACGGCGGGTACACCGGCGTCCGGCCGGCTCACCCCGAAATCGTCTTTGGCGAATACCAGGGGACGGGCAACCTCTATCGCTTCACCAGCTACGGGCTGGGCGGCTACACGTACAGCGGCTCCGGCATCTCCACTAGCGATCGCAATTGCTTCCTGCCGCCTTATGCCATCAACTCCCTCAACGACGCCCAGATGCTCTACGGCACCCACCGGGTCTACTACAGCGCCAATGCCGGCACGAGTTGGACCGCGCGGAGCGGCGACCTCACCACCGGCACCGGCGCCATCCGCTGCCTGATCCTGGCGCCCTCCAATCCCCAGACCGTTTACGTCGTCACCAATGACGGCAACGTTCAGATCAGCACCAATTTCGGCACCAATTGGACGCTCTCCCGGACCGGCGTGCCGGGTTGGCCGCGCACCACCCGCCAGATCGCCGTCGATCCCAACGACGATCAACGCGCTCTCCTCGGCGTCTCCAACTTCGGCGTTGAGCAAGTCCTGCTTACCACCAATCGCGGGGCGAGCTGGACGGCCATCGACGGCGATCTGCCCGACGTTCCCGTCAACACCGTTGCCATTGTGCCCCGCACCGGGCGCAACATCTTCTACGCCGGGACCGACACCGGCGTCTATGCCAGCGCCAACGGCGGGCTGAATTGGGCCTTAGTGGGGAACCTCCCCCACACGGCGGTGATTGACCTGATTTACGACGCCGCCCACGGGCGTTTGCTGGCGGGTACGCAGGGACGCGGCGCCTGGTTCCTTCCCCTCTTGTCCGCCGGCGACTTCAACGCGGACAACGACGTCGACCTGGGCGACTACGCTGCGTTCGCGGGCTGTCTGTTCGGGCCCGGCGTCCCGCCCAGCCCCGCTCCTCCGCTGACCGCGTCCGACTGCCTGGCCGTCTTCGATTTCAACGCCGACGGCGACGTGGACCTCGGCGACTTCACCGCCTTCCAGGCGGCCTTCACCGGATCATAGGTCTTCCTTCAGCGGCGACGGGGCCGAGAGGCGCTGAACATTCTCTCCGGGCGTCACCTTGGGCCGGCCTGATGATGGCGGGGCGACGGGGGCGGTTCCCGCCGTCTGATCGCCGTGCTTGATGAGGTTCAAACCGCCGTCGGCCTCCAACGTCAGCAGCCAGCGTTCCCCGGGGCTCATCGGCGCGTAAACCGCTTCGCCCTGGGCCACCCGTACGCCGGCGTCGCGGGCCTTGGCCGGGTCCGCCGCGTAGGACCAGAACTCACGCCACAAGCTCACCTCGAATTCGGACGGTTCCGCCGAGACGCGATACACGTCGGGCACCTCACCCCGCCGCCCCAGCCAGTAACCACTCTCGGGGGATTGGGTTTCGCCGTAGACCCGCCGGAATAACGCCAGACTGGTGCCGCGCAACGGATCGCCGCGCCCCACGTAATCCTCATCGAACTTGATCACCAAAGCGTCAAAGTGCGGCACCCGTCCGGCGACGCCGAAAACCTGCGCGGGCAGCAGCGTGCCGTCGCGGCCGATCTCCGTCAGGCGGATCACCGTTTGCAGCACCACGCCGTCCAGCGCCGTGTGCTGCTCGAGCACCTCCACCTCGGCGACGCGACGTTCCAGCTTGAACCGCTCGACGATGTGGGCCAGCTCCTCGCGTTCGCGTTCGAGCTGTTTGGCCCGCTGGACCAGGGCTTCGTGCTCGCGGGTGAGCCGTTCGTGTTCGGCGCGCAGAGATTCGCTGCGCTCGTGGTCAAAGCGGAGCAACCATCCGCCGCCCGCGATGGCCAACGCCGCCAGGACCGCTCCCGAGACAAGCCACTTAAGCCGGCTGAGCATAGCCCGCCCTTCCCAGCGGGCGCACATCTCGCCCGCGGAGGTGGTCGGGAGGGCACACCACCCGCGCGTTGCGGCGTGCCGCCCCTGTCCTTCTATATCTTTTTACCACCCCAGGTTGCACGAATCTAATCCGTAATTCGTCCTACTGTCCCGCACGGTATCCGCGTGCTATATTCCGCCGCCGTGAGGCGCGGGAACGGAACTCCGTGCCGGGGGACCGAATACCAGAGAGGATTGACGCATGTCAACGGCGACGTTGGACGCGACCCATACGTGCCAGATCCTGGTGGGTGGAAGATGGATCGCCTCCCGGGCAACCCGCTTCGGGGAGGTGACCAATTCGTCCACCGGCGAGGTGATGGCCCGCGTGCCGTTCTGCCCGGCCGATGAGGTGGATCGGGCGGTGCGGGCTGCACACGAAGCCTTCCCGGGATGGAGTGAGACACCGGTGGTTCAGCGCGCCCGGGTCATGTTCAACTACGTGGAGACCCTCAAGGGCGCCCAGGACGAGGTCGCCCGGCTGATGTCGCGGGAACACGGCAAGACGTTCGCCGAGTCCCGGGCCTCGGTCCAACGCGGGATCGAGATGGTCGAGTACGCCTGCGGGCTGCCCGCGCTGCTGATGGGCGAGACCCTCGAGAACATCGCCCCGGAGGTGGACTGCGAGACGCAACGTCACCCGCTAGGGGTGTGCGTGGGTATCACGCCGTTCAATTTTCCAGCCATGGTGCCGCTGTGGATGTTCCCCATCGCGCTGGTGTGCGGCAACACCTTCGTGCTGAAACCCTCGGAGAAGGTGCCGCTCAGCGGCATGCGCGTGGTCGAGTTGCTCCAGGACGCCGGCGTGCCCGCCGGGGTGATCTCCGTGGTACACGGGGACAAGGAGTCCGTGGACGCGCTGCTGACCCACCCGCTGGTGCGGGCGGTTTCGTTCGTGGGTTCGACTCCGGTGGCCCAATACATTTACCAGACCGGAACGGCCCACGGTAAACGGGTGCAGGCGGCGGGCGGGGCGAAGAACCACATTTTCATCATGCCCGACGCGATCCTGGATCAGTCGATCGAGGCGCTGGTGGGGTCGGCGTTCGGATGTGCCGGGGAGCGGTGCATGGCCGGTCCGCTGGCCCTGCCCGTCGGGGACATCGCGGACGCGGTGGTGGAGCGGGTTACTGAAGCCGCCCGCCGGATCAAGACCGGGCCCACGGACCGGGAGAGTGACGCCACCATGGGTCCGCTCATCACCGCCGAGCACAAAGAACGCGTCGTCCGTTACGTTGCCAAGGGCGAGGCGGAGGGCGCCAAACTGACCATCGACGGGCGGAGAGTGGCGGTGCCTCAGGCCCCGGGCGGCTACTACGTTGGGCCCACGGTGTTCGATCGCGTCCGTCCGGAGATGACCGTCGCCCGCGAGGAAATCTTCGGGCCGGTCTTGTCGGTGGTCCGCATCAAGACCTTGGAGGAGGGCATCCGGCTGACCCAGGAGTCGGAATACGGGAACGGGGCGGTGATTTACACGCAGAGCGGCCGGGCGGCCCGGGAGTTCAAGCGCCGGGCCGGCGCGGGCATGATCGGCATCAACGTGGGTGTGCCGGCCCCGATGGCCTGGTTCCCCTTCACCGGCTGGTGCCGCTCCTTCTTCGGCGACCTGCACATCCAGGCCAAGGAGGGCATGCTGTTTTATACGCAGCAGAAAATGACCATGAGCCGCTGGTTTAAGGGGACCGACGCCGCCCTGGGCTCGTGGGGTATCTGACCGGCGGCGATTGACGCGGGGCCGGCGTTCGGGTCTAATAAGATTCTGCGGAACCGGTTTTTGGGGCCATG
>JBGPAW010000228.1:0-6324 GCA_041480905.1 Phycisphaerae bacterium | reverse complement strand
TCGATGCCCGGAGCGACCACCCGCCTCGGCCGCCGACGCCCTGAAGGCAGTCCGGCTACCGTTTCAGCAGTTGCCGGATGCGGGCCAGCAGTTTGGGAATGTCCAACGGCTTGGTCAGGTAGGCGTCGGGGGTGATAGCGCTGGTGTCCCCGATCCAACCGAACAACTCTTGTGGATCGGCTTCCACCGAGGAGACCATGAGGATGGGGATCGGACCCAGGTCGCGATACTCCGGCACGAACTTGAGCGCCTGGGTCACGCTATACCCCTCGCTGAGGCTGTCCATGATGACGTCGACGATGATGAGGTCCGGGCGATGTTGGCGCGTGGCGGCCAACCCTTCGCGCCCGTTGCCGGCCTCCACGACCACGTACCCCTCGCCTTCCAGCAAGGCCCGGATGGAGGTACGGTAGTCCTCGTCATCGTCGATGATGAGTATCTTGGCCGCTTCCGGCATGGGACTCGGGCTCCTGTCAGGCCGAGGCGCAGCCTAACGGCGGCGCCCAGGACGGTCAAGCGTGCGTGCGGCGCGGATTTCTCGGCAGCAGGGTGCGACCGGCACAGAAAGAGAGCCGTCGAGGATCTCGGCGCGAATCGGTCCTTGGCAAGCGGGAGACTTTGGTCTAGAATGTCCGGGTCGGTTCCGCTCCGGTGCGGCGGGGCGGAGGTCTCGCAAGCGCAAAGGGGAGCAGCGCATCCAGGCGTCACCCGTTGCGAACCGACCGCCGGCGGGTCAGAATGGCAGCTAAATACAGAAAGGGTCTGGCATGGGTCAGATCAGACTAGCCGTCGCGGGCGTCGGGAACTGCGCCAGTTCTCTACTGCAGGGAATGGAGTACTACCGCCGCCGGCAATCGGCGGACGCCGCCGGACTCACCCACCCGGTGATCGGCAGCTACCGCTTGACCGACATCAAGGTGGTGGCCGCCTTCGACATTGACCGTCGTAAAGTGGGCCGACCGCTTGAACAGGCGGTCTTCGCTCCCCCCAACTGCACCACGGTGTTTCAGCGGGAACTGCCCTACTACGGCGTGACCGTGGAAATGGGCCCGATCCTGGATGGGGTGGCCGCCCACATGCGCCACTATCCCGAAGCTCGCGCCTTCCGCCCGGCGGACGCCGCGCCGTGCGACATCGCTCGGGTGCTGCAAGAGGCCGGGGCCGAGGTGCTGGTCTGCTACTTGCCCGTCGGGTCGGAAGATGCGGTCCGGCACTACGCCCAGGCGTGTCTCGACGCCGGCGTGGCCATGGTGAACTGCATGCCGGTGTTCATCGCCTCCAACCCCGAATGGGCGAACCAGTTCCGGGCGCGGAACCTGCCGGTAGTGGGCGATGACATCAAGAGCCAGGTGGGGGCGACGATCATTCACCGCATCCTCGCCCGGCTGATGGGTGATCGCGGCGTCAAGCTCGAGCGGACCTACCAGATCAACACCGGCGGGAACACGGATTTCTTGAACATGCTCGAGCAATCCCGCCTGACCTCGAAGCGGATTTCCAAGACCCAGTCCGTCCAGTCGCAGCTCGATACGCCGCTGGAGAGCGACAACATCCACATCGGACCGTCGGACTACGTTCCCTGGCAAAAGGACAACAAAGTCGGTTTCATCCGCATGGAGTGGCGGGGTTGGGGCGACGTGCCGATGAACCTGGAGCTGCGCCTCAGCGTGGAGGACTCCCCGAACAGCGCCGGCGTGGCCATCGACGCGATCCGCTGTGCCAAGCTGGCCCTGGATCGGGGGGAGGGCGGCCCGCTGCACGCCATCTCCAGCTTCGCCATGAAACATCCGCCGCGGCAGTTACGCGATAGTGAAGCCTGCGAACTACTTGAGGAGTGGATCGCGGGCAACGGCGTACCGGTGGAGCGGGTGGCCGTGGCGGCGTCCGTGTAGGTCAACTCCCGCGGCAAGCCGCGTACCCAGGGCTGTATTTCATCGCCGCTTCGCGGCTGCAAGCAGCCAAAACGCCGCCGGGGGCGGCGCAGTCCATACTGGGCGGTACATACCGTGTTCCGGCGCCGCTTCGCGGCAATACAAAGCCCGCCTCAATCCAGCGGTTCTAAACGCGCCCCCACGACCGGGTCGGCGACACGCGTGGTCACCTTACCGACCGACATCAGAGGATCGACGCGGATGATCTCGAGTTCGCCGCCTTCTTCGTCCTGGTTGCCGATGATCTGTCCGGCGCGGTTGCGAATGACCGGTCCCGGAATGAGGTAGCGGAAACGCTGGCCAACCTTAACGGGGTCCTGCGCGCCGACGTCGAGGAAGACCCGCTCACCATCGACGCCCGCGACGGTCACGGGGTTGGGGATGTCGCGGCACTTGTCGATGAGCTCCTCCACCGCGTCGCGGATGGCTTCCAGGCCGTTGCCGCCGATGCCGAAGGCCTCGGTCACGATCTCGCTGGTGCGCACGTCGTAGAGGCTCAGGTAGACGGCCACGCAGTTCTGCGCCTGCATGGTCCGGCGGGCGAATTCCCGGCGACGGAGATAGGACAGTTCGCGCAGACGGTCCTTGCTGGCAGCGTCACCGGGATGGAAGATTCGCTGCATCAGCGTCGGTTCGCCGTCCTTGTAGGAGGGCGGCGGCAGCAGCGTGTCCTTGAGGGTCCGGTCTTCGTTGTAGCCCATCGACCCTTCGAGCAGATACTGCACGCCCATCACCTCGCCGATCTCCGGGTTGGTCTCGGGGTTGACGTAGCGGGTCTCGCCGAACTTCTGCTCGCGCAGGAGGTCCAGGATGCGTTCGCGTTCGACGAGCACGAAGCTTTCCGACTCCATCAGCTCGCGCTTGAGGATGTCGCGGGCCCGCAAGTTCATGCTGGGCGGTTGCTTCTCCCGGACCGCTGGGCGGTTGCCGCCGATCTGCACGTCCACGTCGACGTTGGTGGAATTGTCCCCGGTGGGGGTCGGACGGTCCGGTTCGATCCCGTAGGGAACGTCCTCGACCGGGCGGTCCTCGCCGAAGCGGACCAGGGCGACGACGAACTTGCGGGTCAGCTTGGAACTACCGCCGGGCCGAATGGAGTGCGCGTAGTCGTAGGTCCGGGCGGCCTCGGTGGGCGGCGGCGGAGGGGGCGGTGCGGGCGCATTGTACTCGGCGGATTGCGAACAGCTCAGCCCCGCAAGAAGGCTGAGTACCGTCCCAGTCGCCACGAGAGCGTAACGTTGCCGATTCATGGTCGGAGTTCCTCGGTAAAGGCTCACGGATTCCACTCAAACTTCCGCGGTTCGCGGATGATGACCTGATAGTCGTCCACGTGCGGGCCGAGGCTGACCGCCTCGTATTGGGTTTGGGTACGCGCGGTGCAGACGATCGGTTCCCAGTTGGTCTGTTCCTTCTCGAAGCCCTGTTTGTCGGTGAAGAGCGTGCGGACGTCCACGACGATATCCTTGCGTGTCTTATTGCGCAGGATCAGACGCACGCGCAGGAGGCCGCTCTCGGTGCGGTCGGCTGTGGCGTTGTCCACGCGGAGGACCGACTTGAGGTTCGTGCTGTTCCACTGGACCCGCCCCTTCTCCTGGAAGGGGTCGATCCGCCCTTCGACGCGGGCCGGGTGCGTGGAGGCGCAGCCGGGCGCCATGAGTACGGCAAACGTCGTCAAGACCACAAAGCATCGGATCATTGCGTGGCTCCTGCTCAAGATCAGCCCGGTGGGGCTGATCGGTCTACTTGGTCTTCTTGCCCTTGGGGGGCGGTCGCAGCACGATTCCGGTGACGACCTCCTCGTAGTTGCGGGTTCCCGGCACCGGCGGGACCAGGCACTTGCCAGCCAGGACAACGTGCGGTCCATATTCGCAGAGGTTGTTGCACCGCTGGTGATCGGTGGCCAACTGAATCCCGGAGTTATGATAAAGCTCAATGAGTCCTTCGGTGTCCAGGTCGAGACAGACGCCGTCGGCGTGGAGCTTGGCCATCAGCTCGTCGCTGGGAGTGCAGCAACACGCGCCGCCGAGAATGATCGGGCGGCTCCCCGGGAGGTGCGGGACGCCGTCGAAACAATGCGCCTGCGCGGTCCGGGCCGGGTACGCGGGCACGTAGGGCGGCGGCGGCTTAACACAGCCGGCCGCGAGCAACGTGACGGTTAGACTGAGCGCGGCAACAACCCAACCTTCCCAGTGGGGCGGTCGAATCGGGAGTACTTCACGGTGTGAGAGGTTGGGTGAGTACATACGCATTATCCTGATTCTCTACGGTATTTAGCACGAGCACCACGTCGCCTTCGGCGGGTACGGGAACGAAGTGACGAATGATGTCGAACCGCGGCAAATACCGGTCGTTGGCGTCGTAGCACTTGACCGTGACCGTGTGCAGGCCGGGCGCCACCCGCGCGGCATAAACGTGGTACTCGCCCGGCAGCAAGGACCAATGGCGAGCGTCGCCCTTGATGTCCCAATACCCGACGAAGCCGCCGACGAGCGGCGCGTGGCTCAGGATTTCCTTGGTCACGATTTTGCCCATCTGGCGGCCGCGGCGGGTCTGCACGCCGCGGGTGACGGCCTGGTGATAGGTGTCGAGCAGGCGGAACGCCGGCCCGCTGCGGTGCCCATCGACGTAGACGTCGGCGCCGCGCTGCTTGTAGTCCATCCGGCGAAACTCATCCATCGCCCCCGAGGAGCCGGTCAGGTACTTCAGCGGGCCGCAACCCATTTCCACGACGATGATGAGGTTGGCCTGTTTCTGGAACTGCGGATCGAGGAAGGCCTCGAAGGTGACGGCACGGGCCTGGGTGGGATCGGCCCCGGCCGCATCGGGCAACGCCTCGGGCATGTCGGCGCGGGCCAGCCCTTTGGAGAGGTCCACCATGCCCTCCACGGGCGATTTCGCCTTGGAAAACTGCTTGAAGCAGACCTTCTCCGCGGTCAACTCGTCCTTGTAAGCCTTCTTCTGGGCGGCCTGGATTTTCTTGAATTCCTTGTCTTCGCCCTTGTGGGCCAGGCGGGTGCCGGCCTTGTGGAAGGCAACGCGGGCGTTCCCATCATCGTCGAGCCTAAGATAGGCCCGCCCGATCCAGTAGTGTCCCAAGGGGAAGTCCTCGCGGAACCCCGCCGTGTCGTCATCGCGGGTGGCCGTGGCGAGCAGCGACTGCATGAAGAAAACACGCGCGTCGTTGTACTCGCCGCTCAGGTAGCACGCCAGGCCGGCGTAGAACGCCAGCAAGGCGCGTTCGTGCGGTTCCCCTTTGAAGAACTTGACGGCTTCGTTGCCCCAGGCCGCGCGGGTCTCGGCGTCCGCGTCCTGGTATTTCTTGACCGCCAGGTGGCAGTACTTGGCGACCTGATCGGCGACGCCGCAGTTTCCGCCGAGCACAGCCAGGGTGGTCTCGCACATGCCGTACTGCACCATCTCGTTACGATGCTTGGGCGCCTGCCGGTATTGCTCCAGTATGGCAATGCCATCACGGTAGTCAGGGCAAGGCTCGTAGCGGACGCCGGTCATGGCACGCTGCAGACGGACCTGCTCGCGAGACGGTCCACAGCCGGTCGGCCCTGTAGCGATCACGAGCAGCACGATGGACCACCGCCCGAACCTCGACGGCGGAGTATCTTCCCGGCGTTGGGGACCGAGCTTGGCTTCCCGTGACGGCATGCGCGGCTCCTTTCTCAACGGTACATGATCCCCACGGTCGAGGCCTTCTTGATCTCGTACTCGTCTTCCCACACGATAGCGGAGCTGGCCGCGTCGGTCAGGCGGAAGCTCAAGCGATAGTAGCTGGTCATCCCTTTGCCCGCGACGCGGTCGATGGAGGCGATCCGGCCGGTGAGGAAGAAGTCACTTCCATAGCGGTCCTCCTGGCCGGCGCTGGTGATCTTGCCGCGGCGTTTGTCGCGGTTTTCCTTTTCGATCTGGTCGGTGAGGGCCCGATCGAGGAAGGTGACCCGCCCCTCACAGTTCTTGATGAGCAGGGTGCGCATCTTGTGGGTGAACTCGTTCCCGTCGATGTAGTCGTTGGTGTTGTTGACCACCTCGGTCAAGGCAACTTTGGGAGGGGTCGAGGAGTTCTGAATCTGCGGAATGCGCACGAGCGAGCGGGCCATCCGCTCGCACACCGACCGGAAGTCCTGGCTGGTCAGCCCGGTGCCCACTTCTTCCTCGGTCAGGGCGTCGGGATCGACTCGCTTGGTTTGGCCGGTACAGGCCGTCGCGAGGATGACGGCGGCGCCGCAGAGGGCCGGTAGGATGGCCCACGGTCGGATGGGAAGCTGTCGCATGCCTCTCATGGTTTGACTCCTTACGTTCGTTAGCAACGTTCACCTCCGGCACGGCCCGGTCGGGTCAGGGCGGCCCCGAGGGTCATCCCGCAGCCGAGACCGATGACGAG
>JBGPAW010000227.1:0-6334 GCA_041480905.1 Phycisphaerae bacterium | reverse complement strand
GGATCCAATTCCAGGGCACGTTGGAAGTGCGCCAAGGCGCGCTGGTTGTGCCCCGTCAGCGTGTAGACCAGCCCGAGATTGTAGTGCGTCTCGGCCGAATCAGGGACGCGCTGAAGGGCCTGCTCCAAAAAGTAAAGGGCGCTGTCGTAGCGTTGTTGCTGGCCCAACACCACGCCGAGGTTCGCGTAGGCCATGCCGTCGAGCCGGCGCTCGGGGTTGATCGGCCAGTTGGCGATCACCGCTACGGCGGTCCCGACGAGTACCACAGTCACCGGTCGTAGCGAACTCCCCTGGGCCGGCGGCGATCCTTTCCGCGTCGCGAGCGACCGAAGGAGACGGCGAATCTCGCCCAGACCCGCTCCGGCAAAGATCGCCAGCAGCGGTACGAGGGGATAGCGGTAACGGGCGAAGACGTAGAAGACGGCTACGCCGACGGCAACCGCCGCCATTAACGCGTAGAGCAGCCAGAACTCGCGCCAACGCCGGGCCGTGGCGGCGATCCCGATGGCCGCCAAAGGACACAGCACGCCGAAGTGGTTGACGCCTCCGCAAACGCTCAGCAGCCACGACAGGTGTGCGTACAGCGTGTAACTCTCCGTGTCGGGAATCTCGTAGGCGTTCCAGACCAGCATCCCTTTGTAGAGCAGCAGGCGGATCCATTGCAGTGGATGTCGTTGGATGAAATCCCAAGCTCGCCCCAGCCAGTAATGGGAAACCTCGCGCGGGGTCAGCGAGCGGCCCACCGCCGCTTCCGCCAACGCGGTGGCGTCCTGGCGCTCGAAGGGCGGCGCCTCATGCCCGCGCTTGAGCGCGACGTATCGGCCGGTCGCCCCGGCATGGTTGCCGATGTAGAAGTTCGGACCGGCCTGGACCGTTGTGAGCACGATCTCCCCGCCGACCCGGTAGTTACGATAGGCGACCGCTCCCAGAACGACCGTCATCCCTAGAAGACAGGCGAACGGCGCGATCCCGTATCGCGGTTTTCTCCGGCCCTGCGGTTCAGGTGTCCCCGCACGGTATAGGATGAAGATATCGTCGATTTGCGCGGTCAACCACACGAGGACGACCGCGCCGAGCAACAGCGCCTGCTCCTGCGTCAGGGCCAGCAATCCCAGCACCACGCCGATCGCCAGAGCGACCGGCACCTGAGTTCTTCGGCGCGCCCAGCCTAGAAGGCAGAGTAGTGCCGCCATGAGCAGCAGGCTGAGGCCGGCTTTCTGGATCAGCCCGTCAAAGAAGATCGCCGGCCCATAAAGTGCGACGATCACGCCCGTACACAGACCCGCCCCGCGCGAAACGAACCACCGCCCGGCCAAGGCCAGCAAGCCGCACGAGACCGACCCCAGGGCGATCTGCACGACTCGAACGCGCCACAAGTCGTCACCCGCCACCCAGCGCACCAGGGCGAGGAAATACGGGTAAGCCGGCGCTTGATAGAACGGCTCCGTCCCGAGCCAGTCGCCGCCGGCAATCCGACCGGCCCAGGTCCAGTACGACGCGGCGTCGCCGACGGGCTGGTAAAAGAACGGCATCAACTCGATCTGATAGAGGTAGGCCAGCCGCACGGCGAACGCCAGGACGACGATCCCGGTTACGCCCCACCAGAAAGTGCGGTTGCTTGCTGCCACGCCGCGTATGGTATCCCCCGCTGGGTGTGCTGACTACGATTGGGCGACGGTCTTCCGGCGGATCAGGCCGCGGAGCCGTTGCAGGTTGACGCGGTCGAGGTCGAGGCCGCGGGCGTCGGTGCCCTTGGGAGTTTCCAGAATCTTGGGCACCGCGACGAAACGCGGGTCGTTGACCAACAGGGCGAAGCCCGCGCGGCCGATCCTGCCGCGCCCGATGTGCTCGTGGCGATCCAGGCGGCTGCCGCAGGCGCCCTTCGAGTCATTGACGTGAATGCACGCGACGTTGCTCAGGCCGACGTGCTCGACGAGTTCCGCCACCATCCGCTCGTACCCGACGGGGCGACGGAGGTCGTATCCGGCGGCGAACAGGTGGCAGGTGTCCAGGCACACGCGCAGGCGACGGGGCTCGCGGACCGCGTCCATGATCCAGCGGAAGTGGGTGAACTCCGCCCCGAGGGTGGTGCCCTGCCCGGCCGTGGTCTCCAGGAGCAATCGTGCCCGGATGCCGGCGGTTCGGCGATGGATTTTATCGAGCGCCATGGTGATGCGGGCGAGGCCGGCCTCGACTCCTTCACCGAGATGAGCGCCCGGATGAACGACCAGCCACCTGACGCCTAACGCTTCGCAGCGCAGGAGCTCTTCGGTCAGGGCGTCGATGCTCTGGTGCCACCTCGTGTCATCCGGGGAGGCGAGGTTGATCAGGTACGTCGCGTGGGCTACGACCGGACGGATACCGGTGCGGCGGGCGGCCTGCCGGAAGCGCGTCACCACATCCTCGGTCAGCGGCCGGGCCCGCCACTGCCGCTGGTTTTTCACGAAGATTTGGAGGCAGTCGCAGCGGGCGTCCACTCCGGCCTGGAAGGCGTTCTCCAGTCCGCCGGCGATGGACATGTGCGCCCCGAAACGCTGTTCACCCTGAAGCGTAGGAACCATAACGCGGCTTTCGGCTCTCGGACCCCTCGGATCTTCGACCCCTGATCCCGCCTCTTGGCCGCCGCCTAATCCGCCTCACCCCACGGCAAGAGCACGATTTTGCCGCGAACGAGGCGCTGTTCCATGTAATCGTGGGCCTCCCGGACCTTGGCGAGCGGGAAGGTGCGATCAAGCACCGGTTTGATCCTGCCGGCGCGGAGCAGCTCCAGACCGAAGCGTAGTTCCTCCATACTGCCCATCATCGAACCGCGCAGGGTCAGTTGGCGAAACAGGAGATCGAGGAAGTTGAGCTTGGCGTGGACGCCGCCCACGGCGCCAAAGTTGACGAGCACCCCGCCCCGACGGAGAGACCGCAGGTTGTCCGCAAAGACGCTGCCCCCGACATTGTCGATCACCAAGTCCACCCCGTGCCCACCGGTCCAGGACAGGATGTGGTCCGCGAAGTTCTCCTGCTGATAATTCACGACCAGCTCGGCCCCGGCCTTCGTGGCGGTCTCGATTTTCTCCGGCGCTCCGACGGTGGCGGCCACGTGGGCCCCCAGCGTCTTCGCCACCTGGATGCACATGTTGCCGCTGCCCGAGGCGCCGGCTTGGACCAGCACCGTGGTGCCTTCTTTGACTTGGCCTAGCGTGCGTACGGCGTGGACCGCGGTGACCAGCACCAGCGGCAGGCAAGCCACTTCCGCCGAGGGCAGATCGGTGTCGTCAGCCAGCACAAAGGGCGCCGGCGCACGCACGTACTGGGCATAGCCGCCCCACGACTTGGTGCCCGCCACCCGGTAGCTGGGGGCCAGGTTCTCCGGTTGAAAGTCCCACTCAGCCGGGTCGACCGGGAAGCCGGGCGCGAGCAGGACGCGCTGGCCGACGTGCCAACCGGTCAGCCCGGCCCCAACTTCGTGAATTTCGCCGGCCACGTCCGCCCCCATGACGTGCGGGAAGGCGAGGTCCCTGGTGATCGCGCCCATACGCAGATAGGTGTCAATGCGATTGATCCCGCACGCGAGGACCTTGACGATCACGTGGTCGGGTTGCGGCTCGGGCTTGGGCACCTCCACGTACTCAAACGCATCCGATCCGCCAAACCGGTTAATCACCGCGGCTTTCATGGTTCTTGCCTTTCCGTGTCGAACTTGGGAGCGGCTGAGAAGCGGGCGGGGGCTCGTGCAGGTCGTGCAGGCGTTGTTCCAACAGCGGCGTAGGACGGAGTTCGTAGCTCCGCTGCCAGGCCGAGCGGACGCGGTCCGCCGGCTCGCCCAGTTCCCGCCAGGTCTCGCCCAGGTAAAACCAGGCCCGGGCATCGTCGGGGACACGCTCCGTTTCCAGGCGGGCATAAAACTCGGCCCGCTGCAGGTCGGACGTGGTGCGGCTGTCCTTGGTGAGGAAGTAGTTGGCCAAGTCGATGTAGAGCGTTCGGCCGGTGGGTCCGGGCAAAGCCGCTTTCCCGAGTCGATAAGCGTCGAGCGCGGCGAGTTCCTCGCGGCCGGCGTAGGGTTCCATGCGGGCGAACGGTACCCAGCGGAAGGGACCAAAGAAAAGCATGAGTGGGATGAAGAAGACCCCCGTAAGGCAACACCCTGCGAGAGGCAGGGAGAAATACGATGCGGCCTTCGCCCGCGAGGTCGGGGCGTCGGGGCTTGGTGAGGTTTGACATGCCCGCGCCCGTTCCGCTCCGACGGAACGGTCTTGGGCATGCCACCCGGACGATCTGCGGTAGGCCACCCAGCCCCCCAGTCCAAGGACGGCTGCACACGCGGCGGCCAACAGGAATGCCGCGTTGGAAGGATGCCACAGGCGGTCCGACCAGCTTGCCCACGAGAAGGCCGCACAGAGCGACACGACCCACAGACCGCCGAGTGTCATCAGCACGGCACGTGGCAGGTGGCGCAGGCGCCACAGGCCCACGGAGGCCGTCAACCACAACGCCGGAAGGTACAGAAGGTGAAACCGTGCCCCGACCATCCCACGACCGATGACGACCAGCAGGCCCGCGCCGATCCACGCTAGCAAACCAAGGCACAAGGCGCTGCGTCGCGTGTGGAGACGACCGACGGCGGCGAGCGTGCCCACCAGCATCGGAACCGCGGAGAGCGCAGTGATCGGCCAGACCCAGCCGTCCAGCCAAACCTGTGCCGCGTCCCAGGGGGACGCCACCATATGGCGCTTGGTCTCGGCATAGGCTGCCGTGAGCTTCCATAGCGCCTCCGCCGGGCCGGCAACCGGTCCGATATCGGTCATCAGAGGACCGGCAGCCGCGAGCCGGCTGGCGAGTATGAACCATCCGAGTGTCGGCACCCCGGCGACGGCCAAGCTGGCGGCTGGGCCGAGTAGTGCCCGGGGGGTGCGATAGCGCACCGCCTGGGCGACGGCGTCGGCCACCGCCAGAGCCCCGACCAGATACAGTCCCTTGCCCAGATGGGTCATCAGGATCAACCACCCGAGGAGACCTTTGGCGAGAGTGCATTTCCGGTCGCCGACCAGACACACGCCGGGTATGGCCCAAAGCAGCAAGAGCGACTCGGCGAACTCGCCACGGGCGTTGCAGAACGCGAGCACGTCGGAGACCGCCGCGAAGACGAGGAAGAGAATCGCCGGACCGCGGCCGATCCGCCGACGGGCGACGCGCCAGGAGACGAGGAGGGTCACCGCGCCGAGTGCGAGCGGAACTACGCGGAGACCCCATAAGGACAGCCGGCCCGTCAGGAGCGCCGGCACGGCCTGGACCCACCACCACAGCGGTGTGATCGCATTGCTTCGACGGAGCGGCACGTCGATGAACAACGTCCGGGCCGAGGCCCCCGCCTCGTCCAGACCCACTCCCATGACAAAGACTTCGTCGTAGCTCACGGGAGCGCGGAAACTGATCGCTAAACGAAAAACGATCCCGGCGACAAGACAGCCCAGAGTGAAAACGCTGAGATGCTTCCGGTTGCCGAACAGCATCATGATCCGCGGGCGATCGCCTGAGCCAGAGGGGTGACGAAGATGGGAACCACCTTCTCCGCCGCCAGTTCCTCGCACCAATCAAAAAGCATCCGGTGGGCCTCGAGCAGGGAAGTGCCCGGGTCGCCCGCCCAATACTTCCGCAGGATGAGACAGACGCTGAGGGGCTGGTCCTCGTAATCCCCGGTGCGAATCTCATAGGTGGTGGAGCGCGATTTGACCTCGACGTAGGCTTGCACGTCGCACCCCGGCGTCAGGGCCACCCCCAAACAGGGCTGGGTGTCGATGGGGTGGACGGCGTGCTTGGCGAACAGGAAGGCCGCGATGGGGTGGTCCGCCCACAGCGTTTCGGCGATCAGGCGGTCGTGGTTGCCGCGGTAGTGCAGGTCGAAACCGTAGACGATCTCCAGATGGTCATAGTCCAGATCGTTGAAGGTGAGGTGGTAGGGAGCGTGCTCCAGGATCACGTCGGCCATTTCGCGGAGTGAGCTGGAGTTAGGCGGAGCAAAGTGGCCGAAGCGGAGGCTGTTCGGTTCCAGGCGGATCCACCGCCGCGAGGCGTCCTCCAGGGCATCCTCCTCGAGGATCAGGCTGCCGTCCTCCCGCCGACGGAAGCGGTTCATCTGCGGGAAGGCCTTCCGTATGCGGTCGAAGAAATGGAGGACCGTCTCCCGTTCCAGTCCCATCTCCAGTTTGAGGAACAGGCGGGTGCTCACGTAGAAGTCGTCGCAGACGCTGCCAAAATTTCCGTTCATGGGCCTGGTCCCCGCCTTCCACGGCACGCCCACGGGTCGCGTATCATCGGTATTATGGGTCAACCCGACCGTCGTTTC
>JBGPAW010000226.1:0-6336 GCA_041480905.1 Phycisphaerae bacterium | reverse complement strand
CCCCCCCCGCGCCGGGGGGGGGCAACTACTCGATGATCGTGCTCTTCAAGAGCCCCCGTTCCCAACTCGCGCAAGGGAAGGGGCCTGGTCACCGAGGTGACCAGGCCCCAAGAACTCACACCCACTGTCGGGTGAGGATTCAGTTCAGACCGAACAGGCAGTACGCATCGCCGTTGGTGAAGTCGGTGATGATCAGGTCCGACTTCCCGTCGGCATTGATGTCGCCATAGAGGATCTGATCGCCGGGGAAGAAACCGGCCCCCAGCGCGGCGTTCAGACGCACGTTCACGCCGGTGGCGGTGAAGTCACCGGTGATCGGACCGTACCTTACGTCCACGTACGAACCGCCCGCGGCGCCGCCGTTGTTGGCCCCGATCAACACGTCGAGGTTGCCGTCTCCGTTGTAATCCAGCACGGCCACGGCCGAACCCAAAGCGTCAGCGGACCCGGCGCCGGGCACGTAGTCGATTGTGGCCGCCGCGTTCAGCGGCGTGTTGTCCGCGGTCCCGTGCGGGATGATGGTGAATCGACCGTCGCCGGCCGGTGACCACCGTTCCTACAAGTCGAAATCGAGGAATAAACTCTCCGGATACGCCGCGCCGGGGTTGAACGCCTTGAAAATGCGCTCATACACGTCGCCCTCGCCCGCCAAGGACCACTTCTTCTCGGCGGTGGGCCAGTCCATCAGGCCCGCGGTGTCCTCCGGGAGCACGGCCTTCGACATTACGATGTCCAGCCTGAGCTGAGGGATGAACTTGCGGACCGGGTAGCCATTCTCGTCCACCCAGACCTGAAAACTTGACCCCGTGTCCGTTTCCTCGCTGCAACGGAACCGCCAGGCGCTCACCGTCGCCCCATCGACCGTGCGTACCTCCTCGCGGTCCTCGAACAGGTAATGGCGAGCTCGCCAGTAGGCCCCCGGTCCCGACCGCCAATACAGGACCGGAAGGACCACCACGGACCCGGCTTCCCCTGTCGCCTCCTTCATGGTCTTGGCGAATTCCTGGAAAAGGATGTAATTCGTCGGGCATTCTCCCTTCGCTTCGTGAACGACCGACCTGAACCAGCGGGTCGTGTATCTGAAGCCTGCGCCGGACCCGCTCACCTCGAAATCGAACCCCTGCGGTCCGATCTGCCCGTTGCCCCACCATTTGTTCGGCGTCGGCGACTCCGAATGCCGGATCCGCGACCAGTAGTAATAGTCTTGCCCGAAACCCGCGGCCGGAAACATTTTCTTGGCAAACTCGGTCACGAGCGTTACGCCTTTGTGCCATTCCTCCACGGTCATGCGCACGCGCCCGACCCGCTGTCCGTCCAGGAGGATGACAAAATCGCGTTGTTCGACGGTCTTTGGCGTGAACCTGGCCTTGCGTTCTTCGCGCTCCTTCGCCAGGTCGTCCTGGGAGGTCCCCTGGTCCGCGGGCCCGGAAACGTCCGCAGTCGGTGACGCCAGCGTGGCGCGTTTGCATGATAGAGGCGAGAGCAACAGCAGGAAGACCGCACTCCCCAGCAACAGCCCACCTACGGGCGTCACCAGGCCTCGCGCCAGCCGTGCAGTGTGTGCACGCCCGCACGCTTCCCCCGAAGTCCCAACCGGTCCGAAAGCGTGGACCTTATTCAATAGTCTGATTTCTCGCGTGGTACTCACCGGCAATGCCCTCCAACGGTCCGACCCCAAGGAGAATACACTTGCCCCTCCGGTTGTGCCTGCGCGGCAACGATCCTTCCACGAACAGGGGGGGCCCGGCTGATTCGGCAACCGGGCCCCCCACCACTAGCCTTGGCTATCGCGGAGATCGGACCGGTTCAGGCGCGATCCCGCGACTGGCAACAATTGCCTAGTCCAATCCAAACAGAGTGTACAACTGAGCACCGGTGGCATCCAGGAAGGACATGTCCACCGTGGCATCGCCGTTCACGTCACCAAAGATGATGGCGTCGCCGATGTTGTCACCAGTGTAAACGCGGTCCACATCGCTTGCGCCCAAGGTGGTGGTGATCGGCCCGTAGAACAGCAGCACGCGGGCGCCCGTAACGTTGTCGCCGACCAGCAAATCCATCTTGTCATCGCCGTTCACGTCGTACACGGCCATCGTGTCACCCGCGGCAATCGCGCCCGCGGTACCGTTGACCGCCAACGTGGTGTTGTAGGTGATGATCGAGGCCGCCCCGAGGCCCGTTCCGGTCGGAACGGTGCTGGCGACGATGTACACCACATCCTTGGCGGGAGAAGCCAGGATGATGTCGTTGTTGCCGTCATCGGTCAGGTCACCGAACACCACGTAGCCGCCCGCCATGTCGCCGGCGGCCAATTGCGTGAAGGTTTTGGCGGCGGTGGTGCTGATGCGACCCCCCGACGCCCCTCCCAGGAACAGGTTGACGTTCGTGGTCGTGGCGCCTTCGCAAACCACCACATCGTCCGCCCCGCCGTCAAACGACCCCACCCGCAGGGCCGTACCGTACAGACTCGTCCCGTCATCCGGACCGAGCAGTCGATCGCCCCACCGTGTTCCGCCGCTGAGACCGGACACCGTGTCCGCGTGGATCGCGGTATCGTCTACCGGCAGGCTGATGGTCGGCAGCGTAGAGGCTTTACCGTAGATCACAAACACCGCGCCGTCGTCCACGGCAGCGGCCGTTCCCAGGTCATCATCGTAACCAGGGAACGCCGCCACGATGTCATCAATACCGTCGCCGCCCACATCGCCGGCCTGCACGAGCGGGGCCACACTGTAGTCTGCGGCGGCAGCGGTCCAGTTGCGGCTCGCGGCAGCCATGGTCGCGGAGGTGGCACCCGACAGCAGGTAGACCTGGCAGGTCGTCGCCGCGGTGGAATCGACCACGACCACGTCGACGTTACCGTCGTCGTTGAAATCACCGGTGGCGAAGGCCTTGTTGAGCGTACCTTCGGTTAACGTGATGTCGTAGAAAGACGCGCCCGCCCAGTTGTCACCGCCACCGGCCGCCCCATCGTCGGTCCACACGGCTACGTCACCGTAGACCACCCCGATCTGGGTCGCCTCGAGGACGATCAGGTCGCCGAAGCCGTCACCGTTGATGTCGGCCACCCGGACCGCATCGCGGGTGTCAATGAGCGCCACGGCGGGGTGCAGTTCCGGAGCACCATCACCCACCCCGTTGTGCAGGATGGTATTGGCCGCGTTCGGGCCCAGGGGCAACTCGCCCACCGTTGTGAACACATTGATCACCGGGACGGTGCTCGTGTCACGTGTCTCGATCCAACTCCTCGACGCGTAGAGAATGCCGCTGGTCAAAGCACCGGCCCCACCGTCCACCAAGACACTGCCGGCGAGCACATCGGGGCCGACGGTATCCGTGATCCGGGCCCATAGAGCATAACGCCCCGGGTTGTTCGTCTCACGCGTGCCGGTGGCAGGGATCGTGACATCCACATCCGTCGCGACGCCGTTCGTGCTGGCGTTGATAGCCACACTCGTGATCAGGTTCGCCGCGAGGGTCCCAAGACCATCGAAAATCTCAATGGTGCCGGCGGAGTCGGAGGTGTACGACAACGTCATGGTCCGACCGGCGCTGCCACGCAGCAGGTTCAACCGCACGGGCTTGAACCCACTCTTGATGCGCACCGTGGGCACGTCCAACAGTTCCAGCGAGACGGTGTCAAAGTCCGTCTCCCCGCTGTTCTCATTGGTCCCCGTGAGACGGAAAACGTAGGTGCCCGCCTTCGCCGGCGGGGCGACCGTAAACGCCGTCTGCAACTCGCTGCCGTTACTGAAACTCACCGAACCACTGGTGGCGGGCTTGGAGTCCACCGACCACGTGGTCGCGATGGCATCCGCGGGCACACCCTGCTGGTTAGCGCTGCCGTTCAGGGCGTTGTTGCCAGCCGTCACTGGGGCACCGCTCAGGTATTGGCCGATCGCCGCCCGATCGGCGCTCAGTCCGCCCGCGTCGACGATCAACGCGGCCGTGAACTGCACGGTCACGTCGCAATCGGCCGTAGCCGTGTCGGTCTCCTCGCCGGTATTCCACATACCGTTGGTGTTGGTGTCCACGTAGTCGTAGGCGGTGACGCTGACGGTGACGGTGGTCGTCGCCGTCAGGGTCGCGGTAGCCGCACCGTTGGTCGTGGCGTTCGCGCCGGTCCACACGTACCAGAGCGACCCCGTCGCGTTCGCCGGAACGGCGGTGAAATCGACCACCGTGCCGGAAGCCGTGCTCCCCGTCGGGCAGCCATCGATGGTGACGGCAAACTCGGTCGGGGTTGTCACGCAAGCATCGGTCGCTTCGTCGCAGGTCTCGCCGGCGGCGCACGGCGCGGTGCCGGCCTCGCAGTTACCGTTCACGCAGGTTTCGGTCCCGTTGCAGAACAAAGCGTCAACGCAGTCGCCGTTGGAGTTGCACTCGGTGCCGACGCAGACGTTGCCCGTTTCGTCGCAGGTCTCGCCCGCAGCGCACGGATCAGTGCCGTTCGTGCAGACGTACTGGTTACCGGTGGTGATGCAGGTTTCCGTGCCGTCGCAGTACGCCCCGTTGTCGCAATCGGCGTTCACCAAACAGTCGACCTGTTCGCAGCGCCCGTCAATGCACGCCTGGATGCCGTTGGTACCGCAGTCGGCGTTGGTGGTGCAGCCCCCCCCGGGGCCCGGCGGGGCATTGCACCCGGTCGCCGCCACTACCACGATGAGGCCGAGAACCGCCCCGACCCCCAAAAGGCCACGCACCCACGCGTAGCGCCCTCTGTCCTTACCTCGTTTCATTCGTTCCATTATCAGTGACCTCCACATTAAAAGGCTCTGGCGCATGCGGCGCCAACATGTTTTGGGTATACCGCTACGTCACGTTCACCCATTGGAATGACGCACGCCCTTCCGGCCCGGACTCTCGCCGCGCCGGTCAGGTCTCACGTCAGTTATTTCGCATCTCTCGCCAAGAATATAGGACTATTCCGAACTCACCCGTTTTCGCGCCACGCCGCCGAAGCGGCCTTTCACCTGTCGAGTCCGAGGTCTAGTCATCAATCCGTGGAGTTGGCGGCCTACGTCGTATCTGTTTCACGCGCCGATTCTTCAGTACGACCCGGCTCCCTCTACGGCTTCCCGCCGTCCTGCCCCACAGTGGCGATGGGACGGTTTTCCGTCCAACGCGGGCGAATTGTAGGGGTTGAAAGCTGCAAGTCAACACCCAAATTCGTATTTTTCGCCGCCATGACTCCTTTGCATAAGCCGGAGAGCGCGTAACCCCGCACCTGGTCCGCTTCCCCAACCTATCGGTCCGACGGTCCGTTTTGCTTGAGTCGGTTATGCCACATTCTCCTAGTTCACCAAGGCCAGGGGCCGTCCTTACGCCCCATCCCCTACCCGCAGGTGTCCGGCAGCGGGAGGAGCCCCCCGGATGGGCCGCCCCCCAATTGCCGATGAAGCCGAAACGGATTCTCGGGCCGAACTCCAGGGCCCCAACCCCTCATTAACTGATAAATATATATAAAACAATAGATTACGATACACCGCCGGTCGAGTCAACCACTGAAGCCCCCCCTAATTCCGCACTCATGTCCTGACTTGGTGTCTTGGTGCCTTCGGGGCTGGAAGTCCCAGCCGGGGGCAGGATATGCCCGTAGATTTCCAGGCACCGGCTAGCGGCCGTCTCCCAGCTCAGCCCACGCAAGTCCAGCCGGCCGAAGGCCTTGAGCGCCGCCCGCAACGGCGGGTGCCGCAGCACGGCGAGAATCTTCTCGGCCATCTCCTCCACGTTCCAAAAATCCACCTTGAGCACATGTTTGAGCACTTCGGCGGCCCCCGACTGCTTGGAAATCAGTACCGGCACGTCATAGCTGAGCGCCTCCAGGGCGGCGATCCCGAAAGGCTCGGAGACCGAAGGCATCACGTACAGGTCGGCCATGCGGAACACCCGTTCCACGTCCTCGCCTTGCAGGAAGCCGGTAAAGACCACCTTGTCGCTGATCCCCAACTCGGCGGCGTGGGCGATCACGTGCCGCATCATGTCCCCGTCACCCGCGACGATGAAACGTACCTGAGGTTCGACCTCCAGCACGCGGCGAGCAGCCTGCAGAAAGTAGTCCGGGCCTTTCTGCGCCGTGACCCGGCCGAGAAAAAGAACCATCTTCTCCTGCGGGTCGATGGGCGGGATGTGCAGGTCCGGAGTCGGTCCCGTGGAGTGCGTGGCGTTGTAGACCACGTGGACGCGGGCGGGATCGATGTCGTACTGCTTCACAATAATGCTCTTGGTGAGCTCGCTGACGGCGATGACGGCGTCGGCCGCCCGCATCCCGCGGCGCTCGATCTGGCAGATACGTTCATTGAGCGTCTCGGCGCAGCGGTCGAATTCGGTCGAGTG
>JBGPAW010000225.1:0-6345 GCA_041480905.1 Phycisphaerae bacterium | reverse complement strand
GCTGGGGCGATCCCTACCCAGGGCTGACGCCCTGGGCTACCTACTACCGCCCCTGCCGGGGCTGGGAGCAGAAGAGGGTCCGCGAGCGCGGACCCTACGCGGCTGGGCCGGGGTGGGGCCGTTCGAGGTGCAGTACGTGGTGCAGGTGGGTGATGTGAACGCCGACGGCAAGGTGCTGGCCAACGACCTCAGCGCGATCTTCCCGAAAATCCCGACCAACCCCGCCGAGGACCAGGAGCGGGCCGACGTGAACGGCGATGGCAAGGTGCTGGCCAACGACCTCAGCGCGGTGTTCCCGCGCATCCCGTCGAACACGGTGCCCAAGCCGAGCGGACACTGAAGCAGAAAAGTCGAAAAGTCGAAAAGTCGAAAGTGGGACAATTAGACAACAAGCAGGAGGCAAGAGGCAAGAGGGCGTAGGGTCCGCGTTCGCGGACCATCGCGCGGACGGGTGCGCGGGCGCGTACCCGACACACGAACCCGGAATATGCACCGCGGAGCACGCGGAGGTCGCAGAGAAAACCTGCGTAGGTCCGTTTTTGTGGACGCGAAGATGAAGATGGTGCGCGGGCGCGCACCCTACATTCTGCGCTATGAATCCTGCGGACTACGCCGCCAGCGGCGGCACAAATCCCCCGTCCTCGAGCCACTGGATGAGCGTGGCGGTCGCCTCCTGCGGTGAGACGGTGGCCGTCTTGATGACCAACTCAGGCTTCTCGGGCGGTTCGTAGGGATCGTCGATCCCGGTGAAGCCCTTGATCTCGCCGGCCCGGGCCTTCTTGTACAGCCCCTTGGGATCGCGCGTCTCGCAGATTTCCAGCGGCGCGTCCATGTAGACTTCGATGAACTCGCCCGGCTTGAGCAAGGCCCGGGCGGCGTTACGGTCGGCCTGGTAGGGGCTGATGAACGCCGTCATGGCGATCAGACCGGCGTCCACGAACAGCTTGCCCACCTCGCCGATGCGGCGGATGTTTTCCTCGCGGTCCTCGGCGGAGAAACCCAGGTTCTTGTTCAGTCCGTGACGGATGTTGTCCCCGTCGAGGACGTAGGCCAGGTGCCCGCGCTGCACCAGGGCGTGCTCCAGGGTGTAGGCCACCGTGCTCTTGCCCGAGCCGCTCAGCCCGGTCAGCCAGATCAGGCAGCCCTTCTGCTTGAGCAGTTGCTCGCGCTCTCGCCGATCCACGTGTCCTTCGTGCCAGGTGATGTTCGTCGCTTTGATCTTTGCCACTATGTCCTCCAGTACTCTAGGATAGTGCGCCTCCGCTGACGCGACGCATTTCTTTCCGAGCCGCGACCGTCAGGGAGCGGTTCAGCACGTCGCCGAGTCGCGCCGCTCCCTGACGGTCGCGGTTCGGAACTGCCTGCCGACAGGCAGGTAAGTTACGCCCGGTTTGACGCACTACACTGGCCTCATCGAAACGGGTGGAGTATAGAGAGGGTCGGACGCAATAACAACCGCGGGAGAGAAGCTCCTCATGGCCCACACAGTCTATCTCGGCTTCGGCGCCAACCTGGGAGAGCGGCTGCGCGCGATGGGTGAGGCGGCGGCGCGGATCAACCGACTACCGGGAACGGCCCTCCGGGCGGATTCCGCCCTCTACGAGACGACGGCGGTCGGCGGTCCGCCGGGCCACCCGGTTTACGTTAACGGGGTGGTGAGGATCGAAACCCGGCTGGGGCCGGTAGTTATGTTGCGGCGGTGCCTGGAGATCGAGCGCGACCTCGGCCGGCGCCGGTCCGTCGCCGACGGACCGCGGACGATCGACGTCGACATCCTCTTCTACGATGCCTTGGTGCTCGACACCCCGGAGCTGACCCTTCCCCACCCCCGGCTGCACCTGCGTCGGTTCGTGCTGCAACCGTTGGCCGACCTCGCCCCCGAGCTGCGCCATCCGCGCCTCGGCCTGACCGTCCGCGAGTTGCTCGACCGGCTGCCGGAGTCGGATGGGCTGGCGGTCCGCCGAGTGGCCGATGCCGGCTGGGCCTCGCGGTGATCGGGCTTGCCGTGGGCCGGTGAGCAGACTATGCTTAGGGATGGAGAGGTAGAGTTTGCGGAAACGACGCGCCGCCGCGTTGCAGGCGGTACGGAGGGCATCCGATGGCCAGCGAAAACGAGAAGCAGTCCCCTCCGCCGGTGGAGAAGGACGAAGGGAAGGAAACCAGCGGGACGGCGGTGGCCACGCCCCGGGAAAGGCCGGCCCCCGGCAAACGGGAGCCCGGACGGCTCCCGCCGTACAAGGTCCTGCTGCACAACGACGACAAGAACACGATGGACCACGTCGTGCGTTCGATCCTGGGGCTGACCACCCTGCGGGAGGAAGATGCCGTCCAAAGGACCATCGAAGCCCACAAGACCGGCGTGGCCCTCTTGCTGGTCACCCACAAGGAGCGGGCTGAGCTTTATCAGGAGCAGTTCGCCAGCTTCAGCCTGACCGTGACCATCGAGCCGGACGCGTAACCGCTGGGCGGTGAGGTTCTGATCGCCGTCATGGACATGCTGACCCGGGCCGTGCTAGCCCGCCAGCACCGCTTCACGGATCACCGCCCGACGTTGGGAGCCGGCCTGCCCGACGCCCAGCTCGAGCACGTGACCGCTGGCCTCGCTGATGTTGCCCAGGTGGCGCTGAAGGGCCAGCGCTTCGACCTCCTCGTCCTCGCTGGGCAGGGCGTGGTCGTCGAAGCTGCCGAACAACGTGAAGGATAGGAGCGTGTTCTGTTGCCAGCGGGCCCATTCGGTTATGTAGGCGTCCCAATGCCGGACGTCCAGGGCCTGGCTGCGAACCGCCTCGCGCAGGTCGATGAATTCCTCGGCCAGCGTCGGGCTTTTGATCTCGGTGCCACCGAAGATGGTGATGACCACTTTGCGGCCGACGGACGGAGCAGGACCGCCGGGTTGCCGCATCGCCAGCATCTCCCGAGCTAGGGTCGGTCGGCGCAGGTCGCACCCCCCGAACATGGTGAAATACACCTTCTTCTCCGGGCCCAGTTGCCCGTCATATCCGCCGAACATGCACAACTGCAACATGGCCGGACTCCCTGGCCGTCGCCTTTCGAGGGCTCTCCCGCGGATATTCGCACGGTGCGGTCGAATATTCAACGGCGCTCGACCGCGCCGGCCCAAACCCGCGGGTCGCGCCGGGGAGTGATTCCGCTGGGCAACCCACTACAATCCCTGTGATGCGGATTATGCGCGAAGTGCGGTTCTCGTTGGCGGCCGCGGACCCGGTTCCCGTGCCGATCACCAATTCCTGGGCGGGCTGGCCGACCAGCCAGGCCCTCGTGCCGCACCTGGCCCTGCGGGTCGTGGTCCGCGGTCCGGTGGACGCCCGCACCGGCTATCTGGTGAACATCGCGCGGCTCGATCGCGTCGTGCGCGAGACGGCCATACCGGCGTTGCGCTGCCCTCTGGGGAGCATCGCCGGACGCCCGCTGCAGCCTGCGGGACTGATGCGATCGCTGTGGACAGCGGCCGCTGCACGACTGGACCACGGCACCCTCGAGGAACTGGAGCTGCGCGTCACACCCTACCTCCGTTTTGCCATTACCGCCGGAGACTTGTCCATGGTGACCATGACCCAGAGTTTCGAGTTCGCCGCCGCTCATCGGCTGTATGTCCCTGACCTGTCCGACGACGACAACCGGCGCATCTTCGGCAAATGTACCAACCCCAACGGACACGGGCACAACTACTTGCTCGAAATCACCATCGCCGGTGAGCCCGACCCCCTCCGCGGGACCCTCGTCGATCTGCCGGCGTTTGAGGCGGTGGTCAAAGAACGCGTCCTCGACCGCTTCGACCATCGGCACCTCAACGCCGACTGCCCGGAGTTCGCGGCCCTGAACCCCAGCGTGGAGAACATCACCCGCGTGATCTGGGGCCTGCTGGTCGACGCCTTCGAGCGCTGCCGCCTGCACGCCGTCCGCGTCTGGGAAACCCCCAAAACTTTCGCCGAATACCGGGGGGAATAGAACGGTGCCCGCGCCGGATCACCGGAGCGGGCATCGGTTAGCTACTCATCTCCCGAAAGAAACCGGCTAAGGCACCGTGCCATGCTGCTCCACCGAGCGGGTTTTTTTCTCCCGCACTTCATCCGTCGCGTCCTCGGAGGATTTCTCCCCGCCGCGACCGATCTTCGGTTTGGTCGGTTGGTCCGTATCCCGCGGGTGAGTCGCGCGGGGTTTCCCCTCTTCCGGCGGGGGGGCGTTATCCGTCGGCGGCGCCGGTTGATTCATGACGACCGGCGGCGGAGTCGAACCCGAGAAGAGGAAATACGAGCCCACCCCGATCACCACCAACGCTACGATCACAACGCCCACGATGAGGACCGTTTTGTTCTGTTCGGCCATGTGTGCGCGCGAAATCCACATACACTTTCTCCTTTGGCCTAATGAATCGGTAAACTGTGTTGAGGAGCTGTCTAGGCAGAACCGGTGCTACCCAGCGGCGTGCCTCGACGCGGTGCGCCGAATCGCTCCGCATCCCGCTACGACGACCAAAAACAATCATCGCCGATTGGCCGGCGAGAGTCAAGCCCAAACCGGGGATTGGCCGTAGGCACGGCCGACCGTCTTGCCCCGCTACATTTCCTCGGGTCTGGAAACCCACTCTGCTCCGGAGGTGTGGTAGTCCAATATCTCCTCCGGTTTGAAGTACAGGGCGATTTCGCTTTCCGCGGATTCGGGCGCGTCGCTCCCGTGAACGAGGTTGAACGTTCGGCTGACCCCGAAATCGCCGCGGACGGTCCCGGGAGCAGCTTCGTACCCGAACGTCTTACCCAGCATGGTCCGTACGATCTCGATGCACCGCGGCCCTTGGAGCACAAGGACCACCACCGGACCGGAGGTGATGTAACTGAGCAACCCGGCGTAGAAGGGCTTACCCTGGTGGGGGGCGTAGTGGCGCTCGGCCACGTCGCGGGGGATTTGCAGCATTTTCATGCCGACGATGGTGAACCCCTTATCTTCGAACCGCTGGAGAATGCGACCGATCAGCCGGCGCTGAACGCAATCCGGCTTAAGGATAATAAGCGTACGTTCCACGAGGTCTGCTCCCTTGGCCGCCGCACCCCGACCGCCCACGACGGACCGAAACTGTAGACCGGGGCCTTCCCAGCGTCAAGCCGGACCCTCAGCGCCCAGCGGTCCGGCACGGTCTTTAGGAGGGGTGACACTACAGCGACGCGGCCTACTCGGATAGGCTACGCTCCGCTTGAGGCACTACAATAAGCCGTGGGATAGGCCCCCTCGGAACGGGAGACGACGTTGGACTTTGTGCGGCTGCAAACGCCCCCCCAGCACGGAGACACGCTGGTGGAACCGCCCGCCGGGCAGCTTGCACAGTTGGCGGTGTCGAACCACGCGCAGCTCGGCGCTTTGGACTTCCGCATTCTGGATGTCAGTGCCTCGGAGACGCGACAGATGGTACGCCGTAGGCTCGGTTTGCAGGATGACCGGGTCGCCGTGGTCACGGGACATCAGCCCGAGTTCATCCACCCGGGCGTCTGGGCCAAGCACGTGGTGGTGAGCCGTTTGGCCGACGCCCTTGCCGGGGCGGCGCTCGATCTGGTGGTGGACAGCGACGCTCCGCGCGCCGCGGCCCTGCACGTGCCGACGGTCCGAGCAGGCCGACTGACCGTCATGGACGTACCCTGTGCCGCCGTGCCGCCGGGGTCCGCGTGGGAGCAGGTAGAGCGGCTGGATGCCGCTCAACTGACGCGCCTCGAACAGACCTTGCGGTCGATGTTGGGTGACCGCTTCGAGCGGAGCATGATGCCCCTCTATCTCGAGGGGCTGAGGGGGCGGACCACGGCTGATGATTGGGTCGATCAAGCGACGTCGGGGCGGCACGCCGTGGAGCAGTCGTTGGGCATTACCGTGGACGACGTTCGGGTGAGCCGCGTGTGGGGCGGGCCCCTGCTGGCGGAAATGATGCTGCGGGCCGGTGACTTCGCCATCGCCTACAACCGCGCGCTGGCCGACTACCGCCGCCGTTATCGCCTCCGCAGCGCGCAGCGGCCGATCCCCGACCTGCTGATCGAGCCCGACCGCGTGGAAGTGCCGGCCTGGGTCTACCGCCGTGGTGAGGTCCGGCGGCGGTTGTTCGTCAGGTCCGGAACTGACCACATCGAGGTTTTCGCCGACCGAGAACGGCGCGGCGTGTTGGAGCGAGCCTTGCTTGGGCGCTGCGCGACGGCGTCTGAAGCTCTGGCGTCGCTGGAGGGGCTTCGGTTTCGCCCGCGGGCACTGGCCTTGACGCTGTGGGCGCGCCTGTTTCTCGCCGACCTGTTCATCCACGGCATCGGGGGAGCCAAGTACGACCGGATCACCGACCAGATCATCCGGGAG
>JBGPAW010000224.1:0-6347 GCA_041480905.1 Phycisphaerae bacterium | reverse complement strand
GTCGAGTTCCACGACTGGATTCTCAAGGGGTACGAGACCTACCAGAAACGCCGCCCGGCCGACGGACGGCGCGCGGGGCGATTGCCGCTGGCGGGTGGTGTGGTCCGCCTGCCTCAGTCGGGGATGACGGTTCTGGCCTCGATCCAGGATTACGGCGGGGACATGCGCGGTCGGCCGTTCCCCATTTGTTTCTATGTAGGCTTTCCGACCGCCCAGTGGCCGGGGCCGACCAGCAGCCGGTTGGCGCCGGCTTCGCGGGTCGTCCGGGACCTGATGGTCCTGGGGCGGGAAGTATCCCAGTTCCTGCGGTTCCCGGGACGGTTTGAAACCCATTTCGGACAGCGCGGGGTCGACCTGAGCGGGATCGATCGGCAGACACAGGACGACTCGTGGATCGGGCAAGCCCGCAAGATTCCGTTGCGGGACTGGTTCGCCGGCGTCAAGTCCGGCTTGAATATCGACAACCCCCAGGCATGGGTCCGCGTCGTGGCCTTATGGGGTGACAAGATCGCCCGGCTCGAATCCGATACCTTCGAGCCCACGCTACGGCTGCCTCTGGCGGCAGGTCTGCCGGTGGAGGTCCAGACGGCCGGGTGGCTCCGCTGGTTGGAATCGCGGATGGACCTGGAGCAACGGACGCTTTCGCTCCTGGTGTCCGGGGAGCCGGAAAGAGGCGTCGGACACCTCAGCGTGATCGCTCGGGAAGTGGCGCCCGAGGATTTTCTGCTGGTCACCAATGCGGCCGGCGCCCTGTCGTACCTGGACGATCTTTCGAAGGTTACCCCAGCGAAGGTCGAGGGTGAAAATGGGGCTGAGGCCGGCGGCCCGCCCCCGGATTCGTCGGAGCCGGCGGGGACCTGGGCAGATTTCGTAGCCGGTGTCACCGCGACGGCTTGATTTCGGGACCTTGGCGGGGTATTTTGTAGTTGGGTCGTAGGGGCGGGTATCGGGTAGGCAGCGCATGGCGAACTTTGACGAAAACCTGATTATCGAGTTGGGCAAGACTCCCATTCAGGGGGCGAATCCCTGCGGGACCGATGTCGCCGAAAGCGAAGAGTACATCTTCGTAATGGGCGAACTCGCCAAGCTCGACCGCATCGAGATCGGCGAGCCCGACTGGTACCGGGTCGAAGAAGCCTGCCGCGGGCTGTTGCGGTCCCAAGCCAAAGACGTGGAGTTGGCGGTGGCGTTGGGCTTGGCGCTGTTCCAGCGGAGCAGCTACGTCGGCTTGGCGGCGGTGCTCGGGTTGCTCCACGGGTTGGTGACTCATTTCTGGGAGGGGTTGTACCCCGAGCGTCCGCGTCGGCGAAAGACGCGGATGGAGTTCCTGACGGACAGGTTCACCGAAGGCGGATGGTTCAGCGCCCATCAACCCAAACCCGAGGATTTCGATGCGCTGGATCTTTGCGTTTCGCGGATCGAGGCGCTCAAAGCCGTCCTGACGGAGAAGATGCCGGACGATCCACCGGATTTCGGCAAGTTTGCCCGAGCGATCAAGGAGTTGGCGGCCCGGCGGCCGAAAGCCGCTGCCGGTCCCGAGGCAGCGACGGGTGAAGGCTCGGCGACCACTTCAGGAGCCGCCGGGGCGACGTTCAGCGCCGGTGAAGTCGCGGACCGGAGCGGCGCGGTCAACGCCGTGTTTAGCGCGGTGACGTTCCTCCGCAAAACCGACCCGACGGACCCGGTACCGTATGCTCTGGTGCGAGTGATCAAGTGGGCCAAAATCGCCCTCCCGACGACCGACGCCGCCAAGTACCAGATCGACCCGCCGGAAGCCGCGATGGTAGAGGCGTTGAGCCATCAGTTCAGCAAGGGGTTGTGGGAGAACCTGCTCAAGAACGCCGAGGCCGCATTCCGCGCGAGCGATCCGCTCTGGCTCGATTTGCAGCGCTACGTGTGCGCCGCGATGAAAGGTTTGGGAGCGCCCTACGAGAAAGCGGAGCAAACGATCACGGGGTTGACCGCCGGGCTGGTACGTCGGTTGGGCGAAGGGACGTTCGAGTTGAAGTTCCGCAACGGTCTGCCGCTGTGCGGCGGCGAGACCCGGTTGTGGATTGAGGCGGAGCTGGCGGCTTCAGGCCGTGGCGGCCGTTCCGCCGCTGCGGGCGCCGCCAACGGAAAACTGGACGAGGCGTCCCAAAAGGCCAAGCAGTTAGCGGCGGGGGGTAAGCTCAAGGAAGCCCTGGAGGAACTCCAGGCCGGACTGGCCGGATGCACGCAGCGGCGCGATCGTTTTCTATGGCGGTTGCGGATCGCCCAGTTGTGCTTCGACGCCCAACGTCTGCAACTGGCCGGTCCCTTACTGGAGGAGTGCCACGACGAGGTGCAGCGGTTCGGGATTCGGGATTGGGAGCCGGCGTTGGCCGTGGACGCCGCCCAGACGCTGTACCGCTGTCGCAAGTCGCTGATGGCGTCGGAAAAAGCGCCGCCACCGGAAGCGGTCGAAAAAGTCCGCGATTCGTTTGCGTGGTTGTGTCAACTGGATCCGCTGGCCGCCCTGGCGGCCGAGCCCTCGGGTAAATGAAGGCGCGCGGCCGCCTTCCCTAACAAAGGAACCGATTCATGGCCAGAAAAGAAGCGTCCAAAGCTCGCGAGTCGCGGGTGAACATTGCCATCTCGGACCGCCTGCGCGGCGGGGCCGAACCGGAACTGCCCTTCCGCCTGCTGGTCATGGGGGATTACACCCTGAAACAGGACAAGCGTCTGATTGAGGAACGCATTCCGCTGGACATCAACAAGTCCAACTTCGACGCGGTGATGCAGAGCTTCAATCTTTCGCTGGATCTGAACGTGACGGACCGGATCGCCGGGAGCGGGGGCGAGATGCCGGTCTCACTGAAGTTCGGCACGCTCAAGGACTTCCGGCCCGAGTCCATCGCCCGACAGGTTCCCCAGTTAAAGAACCTGCTGGAATTGCGGGAGGCGATGAAGGCCCTGCGTCCCAAGCTGGGCGACAAGGGGGCCCAGCAGCAGTTGCTGAACGCCGTTAAGGACCCCGAGGTGCGAAATCAGATTCTGGCGATGATTGCGGTTGCGGACGCGGCGTCGCGCACGGACGCCGGCGGGGCCGCAGCCGCAGCGCCCGAGGCGCCCGCGACACCGCCCGCACAATCGTGAGGACAAGAGATAGTCTGTGAACCGCAGGTCAATGAGGTTTCCCACGCCGAACGGAGTACGAGATCATGGCAGAACAACCCCGACAGGCCCAGGCGGGTCAGACCGCCACGGCGGATACCAGCGCCGTCGATTCCCTGATTGATAGCTGGGACCTGGACAGTGAGTACCGCGACCTCTACCGCAAGGGGATCGCCGGAATCGTCCAGAAGGCTTCCGGTCTGGATATCTCCAAACTGACCATCAACAAACAGGTGGTGGATGACTTCATCGCCGAGATCGACCAGCAGATCAGCGCGCAAGTCAACGAGGTCCTGCACCACGCCGACTTCCAGAAGTTGGAATCGTCCTGGCGCAGCCTGTGGTACCTGGTGGACAACACCGAGTTCCGCCAGAACATCCGCATCGAGGTGCTCAACACCTCCAAGCAGGACCTGCTGGAGTCCTTCCAGGACTGCAAGGACTGGCAGAAGTCCGGGCTGTTTAAGACCGTCTACCGCGATCAGTACAACACCTTTGGCGGCAACCCCTATGGGCTGATGGTGTCTAACTTCGAGTTCGACCAACGCACTCCCGAGGTGGAACTGCTGTCGGAGATCGCCCGGGTGGCGGCGGTGGCCAAGTGCCCGTTCCTCGGCGGGGTGAGTCCCAAGATGTTCGGCAAGAAGGAGGAGTCCTTCACCGGACTCCCGCGCATGGCGGAGATGTATGAAATCTTCGAGCAGCCGCAATACATCAAGTGGAATTCCTTACGGGAAAGCGACGACGCGCGGTACATCGGCCTGGCCATGCCGCGTTTCCTGCTCCGCAAGCCGTACACGGTCGAGGACCAGGACGTCAAGGATTTCACCTTCGAGGAGGACGTGCGGACCGAGTTTCACGATCGCTACCTGTGGGGCAATGCGTCGTTCGCCATGGCCGGACGCATGACCGAGAGCTTCGCCAAGTTCGGCTGGTACAACGCCATCGTGGGCCCCAACAGCGGGGGGACCGTACCCAACCTGCCGTTGCACCAGTACCAGGCCACCGGCCAGTACCAGACCAAGATCCCGACCGAGACGCTGATCTCGGAAGACATGGACGTGGATCTGTGCAACTTCGGGTTCATCCCCCTGGTGATGCGCAAAGGCAGCGACAACGCCGCCTTCTTCGACGCGCCGTCGGCCAAGCGCGTCGGCAAGTTCCCGGACACCGCCGAGGGCAAGGAAGACGAGACGCGGGCCCGTCTGGGCATGTCCCTGCCCTACCTGATGATCTCCTGCCGCATTGCCCATTACCTGAAGGTGATCTGGCGGGAGAACATGGGGCGGGTGATGGACGCCGAGAAGATGGTCAAGGAAATCAATGACTGGCTCAAACAATACTGCCGGCAGGGGACGCTGGACGAGCGCCTGGCCTCCAAGTACCCGCTCAAGGAGATTCAGGTGACCGCCACTCCGGTGCCGGGCAAGCCCGGGATGTTCAAGTCGGAGATCCAGATGATCCCGCACTTTCGGCTCAAGGGGGTGGAAATCGAGTTGTCCATGGTGGGTCAGTTCGATCCGCCACCGGCCTGATACCGGGAATAAGGGGGGAGGAGGAGAGAGACACTTGAGTGGCACCGAGGGACGGGTTTGCCGGGCCGCTTCACCCTGGTGGGAGCCGCGAAAGGACTCGCCTCAAGCAACTATGCGAAGGCGGCGGTCTCACGTTGGGACCGCCATGAGCGATTAGCGCGTCGTAGCAGAGAGAAAAGGAGTATTGCGTCATGCCAACCCCGTGTAACCTGAAGGTGGCCGAGTATCCCGGGTCTTCCGAAAAGGAGGGACGATCGGATACGAGCGACGTGTTCGAGATCGAACATCACCTGCATCAGCCGGTGGAGCCGACCACCGGGCAGGCGAGCGGCGTGCGGGTGCACAGCCCGATGCGGATTGTCAAGCTGATCGACAAGGCTACGCCCGGTTTCCACAAGGCGCTGTGTACGGGTCAAAACCTCGCGGAGGCCATTTTGGACTTCTACCGCATCGACCCGGACACCCGCGAAGAGAAGAAGTACTACACGATCACCCTGAAGAAGACCCGCATCGTGGACATTCGCCCGTACATGCCGATGAGCTTCCTGCCCACCAACGAGAGCTATCGCCACATGGAGCAGGTCAGCTTCGTGTACGAGGAAATTCAGTGGAATTGGATCCCCGACAGCGTGGTCGAGATGGATAAGTGGCGTGCGCCGGGTGGGGGCTAGTCGGCGCCCGATCTCCCCGCCGGATCGAGTCGCTGCGGAGAGCAGGAGGAGAGGGGGCTGCGCCGGCGCGGAGGCGCATTTCCGCAGGCCGCGCCGCCGCAGCCGGGATCGTACGGGCCACTGCGCTGACCCGCACCGTGGACGGCGGCCCTTCGCGACTTCGACCCGAGCGTCGGGAGAGAATGACCGGCCGTGAGGCGTGAACAGACCCTCTTGGAACGCGTGGCCGATCGGACCATGGGTCCGGAGCGCCGCGACGGACCGACGGCGACCGAGGACCTCGAGGCCTTGATGGAATCGGTCCGCCGACATCTGGGGCGCGTGCTCAACTCCCGGCACGGGATGAGCGAATGCCTGCCGGACTACGGCCTGCCGGCCTTGAGCGACCTGACCATCGGCATCGGCGACTACGTCCAGACGGTGCAGGAGGCCGTCCAGACGGCGATCGAGAAGTACGAACCTCGCCTCCGGCGCGTCCGGGTGTCGCGGGTGGCGGACGAGGAGCAGGGGCGGACGCTGGCGTTTCGGGTGGACGCGGTGTTGGTCGCCGGCTCGGGCGAACACCGCGTGTGGTATCAAACGTCGCTCCAGGGCAACGGACAGTTCGACGTGGAAGCCTGAGCGTGTTGTGGATGGCGCGCAGGCCGGGTCGGATACGCTCGACGCCGTAGGCCACGGGATTTCGCCGTGAGCAACACCTACTACCAGGACGAGTTGCGCTATCTGCGGGACGTGGGGCCGGAGTTTGTCCGGGCCAACCCGGAGCTCGCCCGGTATCTGGCGGACCGCGGTTCCGATCCGGACGTGGAGCGCCTGCTCGAGGGGGTGGCGTTCTTGTGCGGGCGGATTCGGCAGAAGCTCGACGACGAGTTGCCGGAGTTGACCGCCGGCCTGATGGCCTTGCTTTGGCCGCACTATCTCCGCCCGGTGCCGGCGATGACCATTCTGGAGTTGCTCCCCGACCTGGCTGGCATGCGCGGGGCGCTCGTGGTCGAGGCGGGCGCCG
>JBGPAW010000223.1:0-6359 GCA_041480905.1 Phycisphaerae bacterium | reverse complement strand
CGAAAGGCCTCCTGGCAGAAGAGGAATGGTTTAGCATCTGTTCCACTGTAGCCAGCGAAACGAGACCTTTCGAGCTCTTTTTATCAAAACGCGCAAAAAATCACGCTTGATCAGGGGCTAGGTGCGCACGATCATGGCGATCTTGAGCGGCCCGACGTCCTGATCGAACGACAACCTAATGGATGGGTAATCTTTTTGCATCCGCTGGGAGGCAGCGACCCCAGTGGATACGTGTACTTGCTGGACGACGGCCGTAGTTTTCTTGTCAAGGAGAGCGGCTTCGGGCCGACTGAGAGGATCGAGGTGTTGGAGCCCCGTCAACGTGTCCCGGAGATCGACGGTCAAGGGTGAGGACGCAAAGGCCGGACGATACCGCTGACGCCTCGCATCTATCTGTAATTCGTTCTCAGACACTCGCGGTCCCGTAAGCGATCCCCGTTTCAAACAGCCCCAAGCGCTCCCGCATCATGGCCGCGGTGAAGTCCAAGGACACAACGCCGGAACGCATTGTGCGTTCGGTGCTGCACCGGCTGGGCTGCCGGTTCGCACTCCACCGCGCCGACCTGCCGGGCAAGCCCGACATCGTGATGCCCGCACGCGGGGCCGTTGTGCTGGTCCACGGCTGCTACTGGCATATGCACGCCTGCAAGCGGGGCCGCAGCACTCCCGTGACGAATGCAGCGTTCTGGCGTACCAAGCGCGAGCGCAACCGGCGACGCGACCGCCGCACCGTCGCCGCGCTGCGCCGTAAGGGGTGGTGGGTGCTCGTTGTGTGGGAGTGCCAGACCCGCAATCCGGTGCGTATCGCCGAACGGTTGTCCGCGTTCCTCAGCGCAGCGCGAGCCGTGTAGCGTGCGTCCCTCGACGCACCGTCTTGTACTCGCCGGCGAGTCCGTCGATGTCGCCGAAGCGCGGCGGCGCGACGCGCCTGGCATGGCACCTGCACACCCCATCCGGCGCATGGACGCCCGTCCGCACCCACCTGTGGAAACCGGAGTATGGCCGCGCCTGCGGACAGCCCGCCCACCCGTGCTTCGGCCCCTGGTCGTCAGTGACGGACAACGTAACTGGCGTCTTCGAGACAGGCGGCGTCATCCGGTAAACTCGGCCTCACCAACCGAGCTAAGGGGCTGGTCTTGCCAGCCGCCGCCCTCCAATCCCGCCTCGCCCGCATTCTCTGAAATAGTTAAGTACGTAACACATCGCTTGGTCAAACCGAATGTTCGTCCGCCCCCTCCATTTCGACTTTTGGACTTTTCGATTTTTCGACTTTTCTTCTTGCCCCTTGCCTCTTACCTCTCGCCCTCCCCTTTCGACTTTTCGACTTTTCCCCATTCCCCTCCCCCTTCCCCATTCGCCCGCCCCGCGGTTGAACCCCCGGTCGGTGAGTCCGTTCCCCTATTTCGACTTTTGGACTTTTCGACTTTTCCCCGTCCCCTTCTCCATTCTCCATTCTCCATTCTCAATTCTCCACTTGCAGTCCCAGCTTCCCCGCGATCCGGTCGAAGTCGTCCAGCGTGTAGTACTCGATCACCATCCGACCGCTCCCCTTCTTGCGTCCCTCCTCGAGCACCACCTTCGTCCCGCAGGCCTCGCTCAGCCGACCCTCCAGCTCCCGCAGATGCGCCGACTTCCCTCCTCTTGACCAGCCGCGCGGGTCACCCGGTCCTTGACGCGCGCCGTCCACAGTCCGCCCGCCCTCTCCCAGCCCCGCGTCCCTCTGCTCCCGGCCTCGCCGCACCACCTCTTCCAACTGCCGCACCGACATCGCGTGCCTCACCGCCGCCCGCGCCAGCAACCGGATCTTCTCCGGGTCGCTTTCGCTCAGCAGACACCGCCCGTGCCCGGCGCTGAGCACCCCTTTCGCCACCATTCCCTTCACCTCCTCCGGCAGTTCCAGCAGCCGCAGAAAGTTCGCCACCGTGCTGCGGTCCTCTCCCACCCGCCGGGCCACCTCCTCCGGCCGCCGCCCGAACTCCGTCCCGTAGCGCGCGTATGCTTCGCCGCGCTCGATCGGGTTCAGGTCCGCGCGCTGGATGTTCTCGATCAGGGCCAGCTCGAGCATCTCCTCGTCGTTCACCTCCCGCACCACCACCGGCACCTCGCCCAGCCCGGCCAGCGCCGCCGCCCGCCAGCGCCGTTCCCCGGTCACGATCTCGTACCCGCTCCCCCGCGCCCGCACCGTGATCGGCTGGAGGATGCCCGTCTGCCGGATCGAATCGGCCAGCCCCCGCAGCGAGCCGTCGCTGATCTCGCCTCGTGGCTGATACCGGTTCGGCACCAACGCCCGCACGTCCGCCATCCGCGCCTCGATCCCCCTCCGGCCCGCCCTTCCCGCCGAAGTGCCACCGCCTGGCACCTCGCCCGCGCTTCCCGGCGCCGTCCTCCGCCCGGCCGCCGCGCCCCCGGCTCCAGCCCACGGTGACACGCTGATGTCACTTCGGACCTCGTCGCTCCCCGCTCGCAGGGACACGCCTGTGTCACTATGGCCCGCTTCGTTTCCCACGGTCGGCCCCGCCGGGAACTCCGCCAGCCCCGCTGCCGATGCGGCCGTGCCCGCCCCCGCCCCCGTCCGGCGCGGCGCCGCTTGCAGGACCCCGGCGGCCGGCACCGCCAAGGGGTCCGGCGTGACGCCTTCCTTCGTTTCAATTGTTTCAAATGTGCTTGAAATAAGTGAATCAAGACCCCGACCCAGACGTTTTCCTTTGTTCATCGTTTCGCCCTTGCCGCTCAAACCGACTCAACGTTCCCGCGCCAACCGTGGACCGCCGCGCCGTCGGCCACCTGAATCTCTTTCCGTAACGGTAACTTGTTGCTGGTTGCGTGTAAAGACATCTCGCCGCCGCTGTTTCACGTGAAACACCTTGGGCAAAGGCCCAATCGACCGGAGCTCGCCCATGAATCAACCGGGTTAAAGTATCACTGCGAGCGGTGTTTCACGTGAAACAGAAGATCGTATTGCCCCCCTGCCATCGCTTGGCTTAAAGTACCACTGCGAACGGCGTTTCACGTGAAACAGAAGATCGGCTTGCCTCCCTGCCATCGCCGAGATTCAAGTACCACTGCGAACGGTGTTTCACGTGAAACAGAAGATCGTATCGCCCCTCTGCCATCGCTGAGATTAAAGTACCACTGCGAACGGTGTTTCACGTGAAACACCCCTGCGCACCATCGCACTCCCGATGAAGGGAATCACTGCTATAGGTACTTGGCGCTCGATCGGAGACGAACGATTGGCGCTCGAGCACTCGTTTTTGGGGACGGGCCGGGGTCGCGGGGGGACGAGCAGTGCGAGTATGATAGGAGGGGACAGGCGGGGCGTGAGGGCGCGGCGCGCCGGCGCATGCGGGAGAACCGGTGAGCGCTCGTAGGGAGAGGGAGGGCGAAGCCGTGCGGCCCAGGAGAACCCAAGATATGGTTAAGCACCTAAAGGTGTCCGCGGGGGCGGCCGAAGTTAAGGTACGAAAGGTTTGGCGTCGGCCGGCCGGGCTGGTCGCGGAGTTGGCGCCGCTGGGGGAGCTGGCCCGCAACCTGTACTGGACGTGGAACGCGGAGTGCGGGGCGGCCCTGGCGCAGGCGGACCCGACGGAGTGGGCGAAGAGCGCGCATCAGATTATAAGGATACTTAATAACGTGGGCGCCGCCCGCCAGGCCGAGCTGACGCGGGATGTCAGGTTTATGGCACGGTTAAGGCGGTGTACGTACGCTCTGCGCCACTATCTGGAGAGCCGGACGTGGTTCCAGGAGAACTACGGCGCGGCGGGCGCGGGAACGGTGGCGTATTTCAGCATGGAGTACGGTCTGCACGAGTCGCTGCCGATCTACGCGGGGGGGCTGGGCGTGCTGGCGGGCGACCATGTGAAGTCGGCCAGCGACCTGGGCGTCCCACTGGTGGGGGTGGGGATCTTGTGGAAGCAGGGATACGTGCGGCAGCGGCTGGACGGGGCGGGTCGGCAGGTGGACGAGTTCAGGACGTTGGCGCCGGAAGACACGCCGCTGCGGGAGATCGCCGATGGGGCGGGCCGGCCGTTGCGGATGGCGCTGCCCGTGGGCGCGGAGGTGGTGAGCGTGCGCGGATGGCGCCTGGAGGTGGGGCGGGTGCCGCTGGTGCTGCTGGACACGGACGTGCCGGAGAACAAACCCAAGGCCCGGCAGATGACCCGGCGGCTTTATAGCGGGGACCGGGACACGCGCATCCGCCAGGAAATCCTGTTGGGGGTGGGAGGGTGGCGGTTCCTGCGGGTGATGGGACTGCCGATCGCCGCGTGTCATTTGAATGAGGGACACGCGGCCTTCGCGGTCCTGGAGCGGGTGGCGGAGGTGAGGGAGACGGAGGGGTGCACGTTCGCGGAGGCCCGACGGCGGGTGGCCGCCACGAGCGTCTTCACCACGCACACGCCGGTGCCGGCCGGCAATGAGACGTTCGCGGTCAGGCTGTTTGAGAAATACATGGGGGGGTACGCCGAGCGCATGGGAGTCGATCGGGCCGCCCTCGCCGATCTGGGCCGGGTGAAGCCGGGGGACAAGAAGGAACCGTTCGGGATGACGCCGCTGGCCCTGCGGATGTGCGACCATCGCAACGGGGTGAGCAAGCTGCACGGGGCGGTGGCGCGGCGGATGTGGAGCGAGGTGTGGGAAGAGAGGCAAGAGGAAAAGTCAAAAAATCAAAAAGTCGAAAAGGCGAAAAGTCAAGAAGGCGAAAAGTCAAGAAGGCGAAAAGTCGAAAAATCGAAATGGGGAACACGGACTCACAGACAAGGGTTTCAACCGCGGGACGGCGAGGGGCCGATCGGGGCGATCACCAACGGCATTCACCTGCGGACCTGGCTGCACCCGAAGATGGCGGCGGTGCTGGATGAGCACCTGCCGCCGGGTTGGGAGGAGCGGCAGGACGAGCCGGAGACCTGGCAGCGGGTGGAGACCATCCCGGACGCGGTGCTGTGGGCGGTACACCAGGAACTGAAGGCGGAACTGATCGAGTTCGTGCGCGAGAAAGTGCGGGCGCGGCTGCGGCGGAACCGGGCGTCGGCGGGGGAGTTAGCGAAGGTGGGGCGAGTGCTCAGTGCCGAGGCGTTGACCATCGGATTCGCGCGGCGGTTCGCGGGGTACAAACGGGCGGCGCTGGTGTTCGAGGAGGCCGGGCGATTAGCTAAGATACTTAATAACGTCAGGCGGCCGGTGCAGATCCTCTTCGCGGGCAAGGCCCACCCGGCGGACGGGGAGGGCAAGGCGTTGGTCCACAAGGTGGCCAAGCTGGCGGCGGCGGCGCGGTTCCGGCGGCGGGTGGTGTTCGTGGAGGATTACGAGATGGACATCGCTCGGCACCTGGTGGCCGGGGTGGACGTGTGGCTGAACAACCCGCGGAAGCCGCAAGAGGCCAGCGGGACCAGCGGGATGAAACCGGCCCTGCACGGCGGATTGAACCTGAGCATCCTGGACGGGTGGTGGCCGGAGGGCTTCGACGGCCAGAACGGGTGGGCCATCGGGAAGGGTCAGGACCACGACGGTTCGCGGGCCCAGGACAAGCGTGACGCGGCCGAGCTCTACCGCATCCTCGAACGGCAGGTGGTGCCGCTGTACTACGCGCGGGACCGGGCCGGGGTGCCGGTGAAATGGATCGCGCGGATGAAGCACGCCATGGCGACGATCCCGGCGGTGTTCAACAGCCACCGGCAGGTGAAAGAGTATTGGACGAAATACTATCTGCCTGCGCTCGGCAAGACCGCCCTGTCCGAAGCGTCCGCCGCAGGCGGATGAGGGAGCGAAACAATTGCGGATTGCGGATGAAGAGGGAATAGAGAATGGAGAATTGAGAATGGAGAAGGAGGAAGGGGGCGGGGAAAAGTCAAAAAGTCCAAAAGTCCAAAAGTCGAAAGCGGATAGCTATTCCGGCGCGCGGCCGCAGTGCTTCCGCAGCGTTTTCTCCACTTGGCGGACGTGCGGATGATCGGCGGCGAAGTGCTTCGTGAAAATCGCGTAGGCTTGCCGCCAGAGTTCGCAGGCCCGTCTCTTGTGCCCGTCCGCCAGTTCGATGTGCGCGAGGTTGTTGTAGCTGGTGGCCAGGGTGGGATGGTCGGGCGGGAAGTGCTTTTGTTCGATGGCGATGGCCACCTCCATGCGCTGCCGGGCCGCGGCGTACTCGCCGAGGTCCCTCAGGATCGCCGCCAGGTTGGAAAAGCTGGCGGCCAGGTTCGGGTGGTCGGGCGGGAAGTGCTTCTCGAAGATGGCGATGGCCGCCTCCATGCGCTGGCGGGCCGCAGCGTAGTCGCCGTGGTCTTGCAGGATCGTCGCCATGTTGTAAAAGCTGGCGGCCAGGGTGGGATGGTCGGGCGGGAAGTGCTTCTCGAAGATGGCGATGG